>JASHQO010000264.1 GCA_030039105.1 Xanthobacteraceae bacterium | reverse complement strand
AAGTCTTCGGCCACCGCGCCCTGGCCGGCCGGGTTGAACGGCAGAAAGGCTTGCAGCCGCATCAAGGCATAAAGAATCAGGAAGCCACCGACGTGGAACAGCAGCATGCCGACCGTGTAGGTCACCGCGTGCTGCTCGTGGCGCTCGTCGACGCCGGCGATCTTGTAGATGACGGTTTCGACCGGCCGGAGCATCGGCGACAGAAACGTACGCTCACCGCCGAAGACGCGGGTCATATAGGCGCCGAGTGGCGGCGTGATGGCGACGATGATGGCGCAATAGAGCAGGATCTGGACCCAGCCGATGACGGTCATGGTCGTTATTCCTTCAGAACAGCTCGGGCTTGAGCAGCGCGTAGACCAGATAAATCAAGAGGCCGGCGGTCACGACGCCGGCGAGCGAATAATCGAAGATCATGGCCGGTCTCCGTTAGAGCTGATCGCAGGCATAGACGTACGCGATCGACACCGCGAAAAAGCCGAAGCCGATGGCAAGCACGATGACGTCCAACATTTCGCTGCTCCTTGCGCGACGCGACTCGAATCTAGCGGCGCGGGGCATATGAATTCGAGAGGAGAGCGAAGGACGCGATATAGGAATCTTATAAAGGCCGAAGGCGGGTTCCCGCGCCTGTGGTATCTACCCTGTGATATCTACATATCGTTGCCGCTCGCTCCGTCTCGCGTTTTACGGCCTGCACCGCCATCTTGCGCTTCAGCGGTAAGGCCGCTGCGCGTGAGATCGGCAAGCGCTCGAGCGAACGCCGTGGCCGCGATACGTTACGTTCGAAGGATAACGACGACTTCCCGGTCGTTTCGTAAAAACCTTCAATCGTGCCGGTCAATCGTGCCGGTCGACGATCGGCGTCGTTTCGCCGGTTCCGACGTCGAGCGTCTTCTCCTGCGGCGGCGCAGCGCGGTTCCACCAGCCGCCACCGAGGGCCTGGAATAACGCCGCGGTATCGGTCAGCCGTGCGGCCTGGGCTTGCACCACCTGAATGGTCGCCTGCAGATAAGTCTGTTGCGCGGTGAGCTGAAGCAGAATGTCGGTATGGCCGGCATCCAATTGCTTGCGCGCCAGATCGAGGCTCGCCTTGGCGGCACGCTCGAAGTCGCGTGCCGCCCGTAGCGCATCGGCGTCGTTCTGCAATGCGCGTAATGCGTCGGCGACGTTCTGCACCGCACCGATCACCGTGCTGCGATAGGTCCAGGCGGCGGCCTGGTAGGTGTCCTTGGCGCCTTCGAGCTGATGCAGCAGCGTGCCGCCGTCGAATATCGTCTGCGTCGCATTGCCGGCCAGCGACCAGGCGAGACTCTGCGGCGAGATCAGGGTGGCGAGCACCGTGCTCATATAGCCGCCGTCGGCGTTGATGGTGAAGTTCGGCAGCAGGTTGGCCGTAGCGACACCGACCTGGGCGCTGGCGGCGTGCAGTTGCTCTTCCGCCGCGCGGATGTCCGGGCGCTGCTCGATCAGTTGTGACGGTAGGCTCACCGGCAGATCGACCGGCAAATGCAGATTGACCAGCCGGAAGGTCTCGCGCGGCCCATCGCTTGGATAGGCGCCGGACAGCGCAGCCAACAGGTCGCGCTGCTGCGCCAGCGCCTTGCGCAGCGGCGGCAGCGTCGCCTTGACCTGTGCCAGCGACGCTTCCTGCACCGCGACGTCGCTGGCGTTGCCGCTGCCCTTGTTCAGGCGCAGCTTCAGGATGTCGAGGATCTTGTTGTTGATCCCAATGAGCTGATCGGTGGCGTCGATCTGGCCGCGCAGCGACGCCTCGGTGACGGCCGCGACGACGACGTTCGACGTCAGCGCCAGATAGGCGGCCTCAACCTCGAAGCGTTGCACGTCGGCCAGTGCCTGCAACGACTCCACCGTGCGCCGGTTCACGCCCCAGACGTCGAAGGTGTACGAGACCTGGAGCTGCGCTGTGTAGAGATTATAGATGCTGGCGCCTGACGCCGGGATCGGGGCCAGCGAGGCGGCGGTCTGCTGCCGCGTCGGATTGAAGTTGGCTTGGACCAGCGGAAAGAATTTGCCCTCTTGCGCGTAAACGGCCTGCTGCGCAGCGCGCAAGGTCGCCAGCGCCGACTGCAGATTGGGATTGTTGGCGAGCGCCCGGTCGATCAGCGCGTTGAGGGCGGACGAGCGGTAGAGCGCCCACCATTCCTGCGGGATATCGTGGTCGGCGAGGAAACGCTGGCGCTGGCCGGCGGCGGTATCGGTCGACGATGTCGTTGCGACCGGCTCGCGCGTATAGCGGGTGATTTCGGGCGCAGCCGGATGGACGAAATCAGGCCCGACCGCGCAGCCCGCCAAAAGCACCACGGCCGCTACAGCGGTGGCACATGCCGACAACCACCTGACCGCCACATACGACATCGGAAAACGGGGACTTGTGAACGCATGCGCGACGCCCGGGCGGCATTATTTCCGATCCAATTGGGGTTGGCTATGTTCTGCCGGCCACACTGTGATTAATTCAGTCCAGAAAGCCCATCGATAACATCGCGTTGAGTCGACGCGGGCGGGCAATGGCGCCGGGGGTCATGATAAACTGTCATGAGTCGCTCATGCGTCGGCTTTAAGTCTCCCCACTGTGATTAATGACAGTAGACCGCGACACAGCCCCCATGGCCATGTCGCGCCAATCCCGCGAAATCCGGATGCGGCTTATCGATGGCTCCCCGCATATCAACAAACCGGGCGAGAACGGCCTTTGTCGGCGTGCTGCTTACCGTCGCGGTCATCGGCTATTGGGCGCTGCATCGCGGCGGGCAACCGAAATCGGCGCCCGCGGTCGCGGCGCCGAGCGCGACCGCGGACGCGCCGCCCAGTGTCGATCTGTCGGACTCGCAGCTTGTATCGGTCAAGGTCGAGCCGGTCGGCGAACGCGATTTTCCAGTGGAGAAGGAGGCGGTTGGCAGCATCGATTTCAACCAGGACATGACCGTGCAGGTGTTCACGCCGTACCAGGGCCGGATCATCGCGCTGTTCGCCGAGGTCGGTAGCGACGTGACCAAGGGCCAGACGCTGTTCACCATCGACAGCCCCGATCTGCTGCAGGCGGAATCGACTTTGATCGCGGCGGCGGGTGTCCAGCAGCTCAACAGCAAAAATCTGGATCGGCTGCGTGACCTTTTCACCAGTCGTGCCGTGTCCCAGCACGACGTCGAGCAGGCGGCTTCCGACGCGCAGACCGCCGAGGGCAACCTGCGCGCGGCGCGCGACTCGGTGCGGCTGTTCGGCAAGACCGACGCCGAGATCGACGACATCATCGCCAAACGCAGCGCCGATCCGACGCTGGTCGTGCCGAGTCCGATCAGCGGCCGGATCACCGACCGCCATGCCGCGCCGGGTCTCTACGTGCAGCCCGGCAACGCGCCGGCGCCCTATACGGTTGCCGATGCCGGCACGATGTGGATGCTGGCCAACGTGGCGGAGACCGACAGTCCCGCGTTCCGCGTCGGCCAGCCGCTACAAGTCAAGATCGGCGCCTTTCCCGGCCGCGTGTTCGACGGCAAGGTGACCACCATCGGCGCCAGCGTCGACCCCGACACGCGGCGCGTCCTGGTGCGCTCGGAGATCAAAGACCCGAACCACGAGCTGCGCGCCGGAATGTTCGCCGATTTTGTCATCAGCGTCGGCGCGCCGATGCGATCGCCGGCGATTCCGCTCGACGGCGTGGTGCGCGAGGGCGACGGCACGATGACTGCGTGGGTCACCGCCGACCGTCGCCGCTTCACCCAGCGCATCATCAAGATCGGCGAGGAACGCGACAGCTACCGGCAAATTCTCGACGGCGTTCAGGTCGGCGAGCTGGCTGCGACCGAAGGTGCGTTGTTCTTGAGCAACACGCTGGCCACGGCGTCGCAATGAGCCGGCAATGACGCGCGCGGTCTTGGATTGAAGGAACGAACGTGCTGCGAGGCGTGCTGCAATTCGTCCTGACGCGACGCCCGCTCGTCCTGCTCGGACTGGGCGCGTTCATCGTCGCCGGCATGTTCGCGTTCGCCAAGCTCAACATCGAAGCCTATCCGAACCCGGCGCCGGTGATCCTGGAGATTACGGCGCAAGCGCCCGGCCAGTCGGCCGAGGAAATGGAGCGCTATTACACCATCCCGATCGAGGTCGGGCTTGCCGCTACGCCCGGTGTCGACGTCATCCGCTCGACGTCGTTCTACGGCCTGTCGTTCGTCCGCGTCGTGTTCTACTACGGCGTCGATTACTATTTCGCGCTGACCCAGACCGCGCTCAATCTGCAGCAGAATGTCAGCCTGCCGAACAACGTCGTGCCGCAGATCCAGGCCACCAGCCTGGTCGGCGAAATCTATCGCTACCAGGTCGTCGGGCCGCCGCATTTCGGGCTGACCAACCTGCGCACCGTGCAGGATTGGATTCTGCAGCGCCGGCTGCTCACGGTTCCGGGCGTCGTCCAGGTCAACACCTGGGGCGGCACCACCAAGGAGTACGACGTCGACGTCGACCTGCATAAGCTCGACGCCTATAACGTGACGCTGCCGCAGGTAATCAGCGCCGTCAGCAACGCCAACGTCAATGTCGGCGGCCGTACCATCAATTTCGGCCAGCAGTCGGTGAACGTGCGCGGCGTCGGCCTGATGAACGATGGCGGCGGCGACGACCTGACCCAAGGCTACGACGTCAAGGACATCGAGAACGTCATGCTGTCGCAAGCGAACGGCGTGCCGGTGTTCGTCAAGGACGTCGCCAAGGTCTCGATCGGCTACGTGCCGCGCCTCGGCAAGGCCGGCCGCGACCGCGACGACGACGTCGTGGCGGCGATCGTCATCATGAATAGAACGCTGCACACCAATGACGTGGTTCCTCGCGTCCGCGCCGAGATCGACAAGATCAACCACGACGGCAGCCTGCCGCCCGGCGTAAAACTCGTGCCGTTCTACGACCGCACTGAGCTGGTCGGCGTCACCACTGCCACCGTCCTGCACAATCTCATCTTCGGTTGCGTATTGATTTTCGCCATCCAGTGGATATTCCTCGGTGACTTGCGCAGCGCCATCATTGTCGGCGCCAACATCCCGTTCGCACTGTTCTTCAGCGTCATGATCCTGGTGCTGCGCAGCGAGGACGCCAATCTGCTGTCGGTCGGCGCCATCGATTTCGGCATCATCGTCGACTCCGCGGTGATCGTCGTCGAGAACATCTATCGCAATTTCCAGAGCGGGCCGGAGCAGACTCAGTCGTTGCTGCGGCAACTGGCGGAAGGCAAGTGGGGCCCCGATCCCACCCGCGGCGGCGACTTGTCGAGCCTGCCGGGCTGGACGGACCGGTTACGGCTTATTTTGATCAGCGCGCTTCAGGTCGACCGCGCAGTGCTGTTCTCCACCGCAATCATAATCGCGGCCTTCATCCCATTGTTCGCCATGCAGGGCGTCGAAGGCCAGATTTTCGGGCCGATGGCGCGGACCTACGCCTACGCGCTGATCGGCGCGCTGTTGGCGACGTTCACTGTAACGCCATGCCTGGCCGCGCTGCTCGTGCCCGCGCGCGTCGAGGAGGTCGAGACCATCCTCGTGCGTCGGCTGCGCGCGATCTACACGCCCGCGCTGCGCTGGTCGCTCGCCAACCGCAATATCACCGTCGCGGCCGGGATCGTCTTTCTCGTGGTCTGCGGCGCCCTCGGCACGCGGCTCGGCAGCGAATTCCTGCCGACCCTCGAGGAAGGCAACTTATGGATTCGTGCCAGCATGCCGCCGACCATATCGCTGGAAGCCGGCATGCCGATCGTCAACCGGATCCGCGAAATCATCCTGCGTCACCCCGAGGTCATCACCGTGGTTTCGCAGCATGGCCGGCCCGACGACGGCAGCGATGCGGCCGGCTTCTTCAACGCCGAGTTCTTCGTGCCGCTGAAACCGTTCGACGAATGGCCGACCGGCCTGACCAAGGACGAGTTGATCGACGAATTGCAGAAGGAATTCAACAACGAGTTCGTCGGCATCGATTTCAACTTCTCGCAATATATCCAAGACAATGTCGAGGAAGGACTGTCGGGCGTCAAAGGCGCCAACTCGGCCAAGATCATCGGCCCCGATCTTGCGACGCTCGAGAAGATCGCCCGAGCGGCCATGGCGCAGATGGCCCAGGTTCAGGGCATCACCGATCTCGGCGCATTCTGGGTGCTGGGCCAGCCCAACCTGAACATCCGCGTCGATCGCGCCAAGGCAGCGCGCTATGGGCTCAGCGTCAGCGACGTGAACAATGTCGTGCAGGCCGCTTTGGGTGGCACCGTGGCGACCAATTTGCTGGAGGCGGACCGTCAATTTGGTGTGGTAGTGCGGCTCGCGCCCGAGTTCCGCAAGAACATCGAGGACGTGCGCAATCTCAAAATCGGCGTATCCTCGTCGTCCGGCAACGGCAATGCCTATATCCCGTTGAGCGAGCTTGCCAGTATCTCGCTCGATACCGGCGCCTCCTACATTTTCCACGAGCGCAATCAGCGCTTCGTCCCGATCAAGTTCAGCGTGCGCGGCCGCGACCTCGCCAGCTCGGTCGAAGAGGCGCAGCACCGCATCGCCGAGAACGTCAAGCTGCCGACCGGCTATCGCATCGAATGGTCGGGCGAATTCGAATGGCTGGAGCAGGCCAAGAAGCGGCTCGCCGTCATCCTGCCGATCACGCTGATCTTCATCGTGATCCTGCTCTACACCTTGTTCAATTCCTTGCGCGACACGCTGCTGGCGCTGCTGGGACTGCCGTTTGCGATCTGCGGCGGTATCCTCGCGCTCTACGTCACGGGATTGGATTTCAGTGTTTCGGCCGCGATCGGGTTCATCTCGCTGCTGGGCGTATCGGTGATGAGCGGCATCTTGATCATCAACGGCTACTACCGGGTCGCCGCCGAGGGTATGTCGCCGGCGGAGGCGATGTTCGAAGCGGTCGAGGCGCAGATGCGGCCGATTCTGATGATGACGCTGTCGGCCTGCATCGGGCTGTTGCCCGCCGCCATCTCCACCGGCATCGGCAGCCAGGTGCAACGCCCGCTCGCCACCGTCATCGTCGGCGGCATGCTGGTTGGACCGATCATGCTGCTGATCGTGGTGCCGGCGCTGCAGACCTTGTTCCTTGGCCGGCGGCGGGAGGCCGATTCGGCGACTGCGCCGGATGCTGCTTAGAAGAGTGCCGGCCGTAGTGCTCCTGGCACAATTCTTGTATATTTCTAAACTAGGCATTGAGCGACAGGTGAGTCTCGCCGTGAGCCTCCCCGATACCAATCGGCCACACGCGGAAATTCCGGCCTGGCAGCAATTCGCCGGCCTGACGTTGCGCTCGGTTTTTCTCATCGCGCTTACGGTCCTGACATTCCGCGTAGCCCTGCCGCAAAACGAGACGATCGAGACGGCCTATGACACGCCGAACGATCTGGTCCGGCTGGCGTTGGGACTTGCCGTCTGCGCCTGGCTTATTGTCCAACTGTTCCGCAAGCCGCGCGATTCCGCCGGCGGCTACCGCAATTGGGTCTATATCGGGATTGCCGGCATCCCGTTCGCCCTGATCTGCCTCTATTACACCTGGTGAATTTTAAGGCTCGATCAGGCGCCCGGTTGCCGCTTTGAGCACCGCTTCGGTGCGGGTTGCGGCGCCGAGCTTGCCGCGCGCATTGTCGATGTGGAAATCGACCGTCCGCTTGGTCAGATCCAGGATTTTGGCGATTTCCGCCGAAGTCTTGCCGCGCGACGCCCAGGTCAAAACCTCGACCTCGCGCTCGTTGAGCGCAATGGTTGCCGGCCGTGCGCCGAGGCGGGCGACGCCGGCAAGCCGCGCCGCGATGATGGTGGCGAGAAGCTCGAAATCGATCGGCTTGGTGACATAGTCGTCGGCGCCGAGTTGCCGGCCTTTCAGCTCGTTGTCGCGGTCGGTCAGCGCCGTCAAGAACACGAACGGCATTCTCGAGAACCGGGGCGCCAGCGCCACCAGGCTCTCCAGCAGCTCGAACCCCGACATCGCCGGCATGCTGATATCGGAGAGCACGAGGTCCGGCATGGTGCGCAAAATAGCGGCAAGCCCCTCGCGGCCGTCATGCGCGACGGTGACGTCGTAGCCGCGGTCGAGCAGCTCCTCGGCAATCAGCGCCGCGGTTTCGCGGTCGTCCTCGATGCAGAGAATTTTGATCGGCGCTTCCGGCATCGTATCCATAATCGTCTATGCGGATTCCGGTTTCCCGGCGGCAGACAACTACACTATAATTCGACGTCGTTTAAGGAGATCGTTGCTTGCAGCTTCCCCCGCAGCGCTGGGCCGACCTGACGCGGCGACCGCAATCGATCCGCTATCATCTTGCGGGGGTTTTTCTCGCCTTTTTTCTCTTGGTCTGCGTGCTCGGCACGTTCAGCATCTGGCGGCTGAGCAATTTCAACCGGCAGTCGGCGGATGTCGCCGAAGTCTGGCTGCCGACCACCCGGGTACTCGGCGATCTCAACAATTACACCTCCGACTTCCGTGCCATCGAAGGCGGCAACTTGTTGTCGGCCGCGGCCGCCGACACGGCCGCGGCCGAGCAGCAAATGGCCGAGCTCGACCGGTCGATCGCACAGGCCGAGCGCGGCTTCGAAAAGATTCCGCACGATGCCGCGGAGAACGAGCTGTACGATCGTTTCAAGGCGCGGTGGAACGACTATCGCAAGATCGTCAATCAGATGCTGGTGCTGTCGCGTGGCGATCGCAAGGCCGAGGCGATCGCGATCTATAGTGGCACCTCGCGGGCGGCCTACAACGCCGCAAGCGACACGCTCGGCCAACTTACCGATCAGGCCGTCGCCAGCGCCCAGGCGGCGAGCGATCGCCTTGCGGTGGCCTATCAGTATGCGTTCTGGCTCATCGTGCTGGCCGTGGCGGTGGCCGCGATCCTGGTGGTCGCGGCGCTGATCCACATCAGCAGGTCGATTTCCGCACCGCTCCTGCAGCTTGCCGGCCGCATGCGGCGCCTCGCCAGGAACGATACCGACATCGACATCCCGGAAACCGGGCGGCTCGACGAGATCGGCGAGATGGCCTCGGCCACCGTGGTGTTCCGCAATAATGCCATCGAATTGATGCGCAGCCAGCGCGTGCTCGCCCGCCAGGCGGCCATGCTGGCGGAGCAATTGGCGCAAGAGCAACGCCTGGCCCTGCTGCAGCGCAATTTCGTCTCCATGGCCTCGCACGAATTTCGCACGCCGCTCACCGTGATCGACGGCCATGCCCGCCGCTTGATCAAGATGAAAGACGCCGTGGCGCCAGGCGAGATCGGCGAACGCGCCGGCAAGGTGCGCAGCGCCGTGCTGCGCTTGACCCATCTGATCGACAATCTGCTCAACTCCTCGCGCCTGGTCGATGGCGGTGCCGCCCATTATTTCCATCCCGATGCTTTTGACGTGATGGCGCTGTTGCAGGAGGTTTGCCAATTGCATCGCGAGATGGTTCCGGGAGCGCAGCTCGTCGAGCGGATAGCGACCGCGCCGGTGCGGATGGTCGGCGATCCGAAGCTGCTGTTCCAGACGTTCAGCAATCTTCTGTCCAACGCCATCAAATATTCGCCGGATGGCGGCGTCATCGAGGTCGGCGCCGAAAGCGTTGCCGAGGAGGTCGTCGTCGCCATCACCGACCACGGCATCGGCATTCCGATAGCCGATCTCGACCGGCTGTTCGAGCGCTATCATCGCGGCAGCAATGTCTCGGGCATCGTCGGCACCGGGGTTGGCCTTTACCTCGTCAAGATGGCGGTCGACCTGCACGGCGGTCGCGTCGAGGTGACGAGCAAGGAAGGCGAGGGCTCGCGCTTCGTCATACGGCTGCCGCGCAAGCCTGCGACTTCGATCGCGCCGGCGGCCGCGGCGGAAGCGCCGTCGATTGCCGATTCATCCGATCCTTCCCAACCGGCCCTGACACGCGCCGACGAATGAGGCGAAATGCCATGATAAAGGCGATTGCACTATCGGTTCTGGCTGGTCTCGCTTTCTCGTCGGCTTGCCGCGCCGATTGGCAGACGCCGGAGCAACTGCCGCCGGTGTTTCGCAACCATTGCAGCTTCGAGAGCTTCACCAACCGGCCGTACTGCTCGAACCATTGCGGCATCGACTATCAATTCTATTTTTGCTCGCCGGCATCGTTCGGCTGCTGTCATCTCGGCCACGGCTATTGCGACTGGAACGGCATATTGCGGTGCCATCTCTGACGTCGCCGAGCGTCATTTCGCGAAAAAAATACGGCTCTTGGCGCTCTCGGCAAAATGCTTTCCAATCGGTTGCGCATTTCGTGCGCAATTGTCGGAAAACTAGGGGCCACGATTCGGCGGTCGGCTTCACTATTCTTCAAGGTTGGAACTTTATCTGGAGCCCTATCCGCGCGTTTGAGGGCGCGCCGGTCATGGGCTGAGGATCGATTGTCTCCGCAAGCCGGAGCGGCCGTGACCGGGCAACACATTCGGGGCTTGGCACATGGCACATTTTCTTGGCCTGTTTCGCAACGCGCTCGATCAAGTCGGACGCTTCCGCCGGCACGATGACGGCGCCATGGCGCTGTTCGTCGCACTGGCTTCCGTGCCGATCATTTTCGCGGTCGGCGCCGGCGTCGACTACTCGGCCGCAAACATGGCGAAGGCCAAGCTGCAGGCGGTTGCCGACGCGGCGGCGCTGGCGGCAGTCGACCACACCGAAATCACCGATACGTCCACCAACGCCCAGACCGTGGCCACGACCGTCTTCAACTCGGAGGCCACCAATCTCAAGAACGTCACGATCAACAACGTGACCGTCACGGTGACCGACGGCAGTGCCGGCCGCACCGCCGTGGTGAGCTACAGCGCGACCAAGACCAACACCTTCATGGGCGTAATGGGCATCCAGACGACCACCGTCAACGGCACGGCAACCGCGCAAGCGGGCTTGTCGGTGAACATCAATTTCTACCTGCTGCTCGACAATTCGCCGTCGATGGATATCGCGGCGACGAGCGCTGGCATTCAGACGATGGTCAACAACACCTCGGCCCAGGGCGGCTGCGCCTTCGCCTGCCATGAGTCCGATCCAGCCGCCGACAACCTCGGCAATCCCAACGGCGAGGATAACTATACACTCGCGCAAAAGCTCGGCGTGGTGACGCGGATACAGAATCTGGCCAGCGCCACGCAATCGATGGCGACCACGGCCGCAGCCACCGAGGGTTCCAACACCTCGCAGTATCAGATGGCGATCTACACCTTTGCCAATAACGGCCTCAGCACCATTCAAGCACTGACCTCGAATCTGGCGACGGCGAAGACGGCGGCCGGCAACATCAACGTGCTCGAAGTCTACAAGAACAACTGGCTTACCAGCACCAACAACAACAGCGACATGGACACCAACTTCGAGACCGCGATGTCGCAGATCAACGGCATCATGCCCAATCCGGGCCTCGGCACGCCGACCTCGACTCCGCAGGAGGTGCTGTTCATCGTCTCCGACGGCGTCGACGACGAGGCCAACACCAGTTGCTCGCAGCCGCTGAGCGGCAGCAACCGCTGTCAGCAGCCGTTCAACACCGCGTGGTGCACGACCATCAAGAATCGCGGCATCCAGATCGCGGTGCTGTACACCGAGTATCTGCCGCTGACGACAAACTCCTGGTACAATAGCTGGGTCGCGCCGTACCAGAGCCAGATCGCCGCCAACATGGAGAGCTGCGCGTCGACCGGCATGTTCTTCCAGGTGACGACCGACGGCGACATCACGGCGGCGATGCAGGCGCTGTTTGGTCAGGCAATCGCGACGGCCCGGCTGACGAACTGACGCGAGGCTCATGATCCCGTTCGGGCCGATTGCGGCGCAGCCGCCAGGTCGCGCTCGCCGCGCGCAAGCCTGCGTCTCGTCACGCGCGTTGCCACCAAGGGTAAATCGAGCGCCGCCGGCAGCGGGTCGTCCCAGGCGAATACGGCCGCAGCGTCGGCAGGATGAAGCAGGCTCGCGCCGTCGGCCGGCCGCGACATGCCGAGCAGCATCGCCTGCGCCGCCGCGACCAGGTCGCGCGACAGATAACGCCAGGTGACGCCGGCACGGGCGGCGAGCGGCGCGACTCGCTCGCCGCGGGCGAGCTGCCACGCCAAGGCGGGGAAATCGACCCCGGCCGCGGCGCCGAGCGCGATCCACGTCCAGGTCCGCGCATTGACGTCCAGCATCCTGTAGGCGCCGTCGCGCGCGTCGTACTTGAACTCGATCTCGACCAGCCCGCTGTAATCGAGCGATTTCAGAAAACGGCAGGCGGCACTCTCGACGTCCTGCTGCACGATCGTCTCGACGAAGGTGCTGGTGAAGCCGAAGTCGATCGGATATTGGCGGCAACGCCGTGCCACCAACGTTCCGATCGGCGTGCCGCGGTCCCAGACGGCGGCGTAGGAGAATTGCGTCCGGCCGTCGCCCGGGATCAGCTCCTGCACCATAATGCGGTCGGCGCCGGCGACGGCCTCGATCTCGTCGTAGCGCGCGAGCAGAGCCTGCGTGTCGTCCGCCCGCCAGGCCTTGGCGTTGACGAAGGCGCTGCGTCCTTCGCAGGTCGAGGGCTTGATCGCGACCGGAAAGCGCAAGCCGAGGTCGGCAAGATCGTCGCGGCTGCGCGGGTAGCGGCTGCGCGGTGCCGCCAAGCCAAGCTCGGCGGCGCGGGCATTCATGGCGCGCTTGTCGATGGCGAAACGCACGACATCCCAGGCCGGCGTCGTCAGCGTGAACAGCGCGCCGAGCGCCTTGCGGCTCTGCGCGATGAGCTGTGCTTCGGCGTCGCCGCCGGCGAACAACACCCAACCGCCGAGCCCATGGCGCTCGGCCAGGTCGGCGAGGAAGCCCTCGGCGCCGCGCCAAGCCGGGCCGGGCCAGGAAAAGTTGCGTGTGACGTAGCGTGACAGCGTCGGCAGCGGATTGTCGCTGGTCGCCAGCCAGACCGGGATGCCGCGCCGGCCGAGACTGCGGGCGATCTCGAGGCTGCCATGAGCGCCGCCGAGGACGAGCGCGCCGGTCTGTGGAGTTGTCATCGGGACGGCGCCGAGAACTCGGCGACGGAGTGCGTTGCTCCGCCGTCTAGCGTCGCCCGGGTCACTGCGCGAGCGGCATAGGCCGTGCCGGCGACGAAGCGGAGCAGCGGGCCAAAGCTTGCGACGGCGTACGAACCGACGAAGTGCAGGCGCGGCACGCTCGATTCGAATTCCGAGCGCAGCAACGGCGATCCGCCGGCGCGCGCGATCTTGCTCAAGAGTTGCGGCGAGAGGATGCCGATGCGGGAAATGTCGATGCGGTAGCCGGTGCCGAGAACTACATGATCGAACGTGCGCGGGCCGGTATCGAGCTCGAGCACGATCCGGTCGGCGTCGGCGCGGGCGCCCACGATGGTGCGCCCGGCATCGCATTTGACCTTGGCGAACCGCGGCTTCAGCCATCCGGAAGCGGCCGCCCGCAGGCAACGCGTGCCGAACCGTTGACGCAGTTCAAACGGCAGATGCCGGACCAGGTCCGGCACCTCGACCAGCCAGCTCAACGGAAAGGGTCCGACGGCGGACGGCGCCGCCAGCGCTTGGCGCAATCGTGCGCTCGCGGTCATCCGGTGGCTTTCGGCGCTGCCGAGCCAGTGCACCTCGCCGCGGCTGACCAGCTCGACGTCGGCGCCGGCTTCGGCGAGCAGCGCCGCGGATTCGCAGGCGCTTTGGCCGCGCCCGATCACCGCGACGTGCTTGCCCTGCATCGGCGCGAAATCGGTGTGCTCGCCGGCGTGGCTGACCAGCGTTGCCGGCAGGTCGTGGAATTCGCGCGGCCGATAGTCCTGGTTGGCAAGGCCGGTGGCGACGACCAGGCGATGGACGGCGAAGATGTCGCCGTCGACGAGCTCGATTTGGAAGCCTGAGCCGGTCTCTTCGACCAACCGTACCGGCCGCCGGTCGATGTCGGGCAGGGCGTTGCCCTGAAACCATTCGCCATAGGCGACGAAGTTTTCGAGCGCGAGCGGCTTGTCACGATCGACGCTGTGACGCTCGGCAAACGCGTCGAGCGACAGCGTGCCGTCAGGATCCGACAGGTCCGTGGCCCGCCACGGCGAACGAAGCCGCATGCCCTTCGGCATGTGGTTCCGCCAAAATGCCATCGGCACGCCGAACACCCGCGTCGACACGCCCGCGCGCCTCAGATGCGCCGCAACCGACATGCCGTAGGGACCGGCTCCGATCACGGCGACTTCGCAGGCATTGAATCGTTTCGCGGTCATCGAATGGATCGGGGTCGTTGCAAGGCTGGCATTGCGCAAGGGAACTGTGTCGATGTTACCGCGCGGTCTTTAAGTTTCGCGAAACGTCGCGCGACGCGCGGTTAATGCCGGGTAAACACGACGACGAGCTCGTTCGCGCGATCGCGATGGATCGCGTGCCGCCAGATTTCAGTCACGTGAAGCGCGAAACCGGCTCGGAGCAAACCACGGCAGGGGTGGGGCCTGCCCGTCGTCTTGCCTCACGCCAGCTTCGCAAACCGTAGCCAACCGTAACCAACCGTAGCCCGGATGGAGCGCAGCGTAATCCGGGAACGCAGCATCCGGCGGCACCGCCGCCCCGGATTACGCTGCGCTCCATCCGGGCTACGAAGAAAGAAGAAAAAGAAAATCGAAGGATGCGGAACGCCGGCAAACGCAGGTGACTATCCCGCATCTTGCGATGCGGCGCGCGCCCTTTTGGAGCGCGCACGCTTGACGGCGTTCCACCGCGGCTCGTTGCCCAGGAGGAGTCGTCGTCCTCCGGGTGCGGCTTCAGGCCAGGCTTCCGGGGACTCGGTCTGCACGGGTGTTACCCGCCTTCGCCTGTCCCCGTCCAGGGATGCACCTCCCA
>JASHQO010000263.1 GCA_030039105.1 Xanthobacteraceae bacterium | reverse complement strand
GGGCGCGCCGCCGCTGCCGCTCGGCCTCGGCCTGACCTGGCTGGTCGCCGCGGTGCAGCTCTGCGGCGTTCGCTCCGGCAGCGCCTTCCACAATGCCTGGACCGCCTTCAAGCTCGCCCTCATCGTCGTTTTCATCGTGGCAGGCTTCGCCGTCGGCGACCGCGAGCCGATCTCGTTCGCGCCACAAGGCGGCGAGCTGCCGATCGTCATGAGCGCGCCGTTCGCGATCAGTCTGGTGTTCGTGATGTATTCCTATTCCGGCTGGAACGCCGCCACCTATATCGCCGGCGAAGTGCGCGATCCGGCGCGCAACCTGCCCCGCGCGCTGCTCATCGGCACGGCGATCGTCGCCGTGCTCTATGTCGGGCTCAACGCCGCGATGCTGGCGACGACGCCGTTGGCGGAGCTGTCCGGCCAGATCGACGTCGCCGAGGTCGCCGGCCGGCATATTTTCGGCACCGTCGGCGCCCGCCTGGTCGGCGGCCTGATCAGTCTCGGCCTCGTCTCCTCGATCAGCGCCATGATGTGGATCGGTCCGCGGGTGACCATGACCATGGGCGAGGACATGCCGATGCTGCGGTGGTTCGCGCGCAAGTCGAAAAACGGCGTGCCGGCCATTGCCGTTTTGTTCCAGCTCGCGGTCTCGAACCTGCTGCTGCTGACCCAGAGTTTCGAGAAGGTGCTCGATTTCATCCAGTTCGGCCTTACTTTCTGCTCCTTTTTCGCGGTATTGGGTGTGATCAAGATGCGGATCACTCATCCAAATCTGGTGCGGCCGTACCGCGCCTGGGGCTTTCCGATCACGCCTATCGTTTTCCTCTCGTTGACGGCATTCATGATGTACTATCTTGTCGTGAATCGGCCGCTGCAGTCGCTCGGCGGCCTTGCCCTGATGGCGGCTGGCCTCGTGATCTACTATGCGTCCAGCCTGATCTCGAATGCCCCACCACCCAACCCGACGGTCCCGCTGAAGGCCGATGCGCTCGACAATGCTTAAGCTAATTGCCGCCACGCTGTTCGCGGCCGTCCTCGCGCTTGTCGCGGCGCCGGCGCGCAGCGCCGAGCCCGCGGCGCCGAACGACACCGCGCGCTTCCTCGCCGGCTTGCCGCCGGACGCGCAATCGCCGCTCGCCGCGCTCGCCAAGAGCCCGGAATGGACCCAGCACGCGCGATTCTTCGATTCGATCTTCGCCAGGGAAGACGCCACCACGCTGTCCAAGGTGCGCGCCTTCGCCAAGGAGCACCTGACGCCGGGCCATGACAGCATGCTCTACATGTTCAGCGGCCCGGATTTCCTCTACGCCACGTCGTTCTTTCCATCGGCCAAGACCTATGTGCTGGCCGGCCTCGAGCCGGTCGGCCCGATTCCGCAACTGACCGAGCTGTCGCGCGGCGCGGTCGACGCCACCCTGCACAATCTCGAAGGCTCGCTCGGCACCATCCTCAACCTGAGCTTCTTCATCACCAAGAACATGCGCACCCAGCTAAGCATGGGGCCGGTCTACGGCACCATTCCGGTGCTCTACGTGTTCCTGGCGCGCACCGGAAAAACCGTCCACGACATCGCGCTGGTCGGCGTCGACGCCCAAGGCAACCTGATCGCCCCGGACGATCCGGACGCCAAGCAGAAGATCGCAGCGAGCGCCGCCAAGGGGGTGCGGATCACCTTCACCGACGGCAGCGGGCCGCTGCAGACGCTGTACTATTTCAGCACCGACCTGTCCGACGGCGGCGTCAGGCGCTCGGGCTTCTTGGAATTCTGCGAGAAGCTCGGGCCGGCCGACAGCTTCATCAAGAGCGCGTCCTACCTGCTGCACAGCGGCGGCTTCACCCGCACCCGCGCTTTCCTGATCGACCGCAGCGAGACCCTGCTCGAAGACGACAGCGGCGTTCCGCTCGCTTATTTCGATGCGAAGAAGTGGAAGCTGCAGCCGTTCGGCCACTATAGCGCGCCGCTCGGCATCTTCCCCGGCACCTACCAGCCGCGCATGGCGGAACTGTTTCACAATGCCGCGCCGCTCAACTTTGGCATCGGCTATGCCTGGCGGGCCGGCGGCTCGAGCCTGCTGCTGGCGCAGCGGCTGGTCGCCGGCAGCAGCGACGCCGACGTTAACCAATCATTGACCACGGGGTCGGATAACCCCTCGGCCACGGCTGAGCCGCCCAAACCGCATCGAAAACGGCCCAGAACCGCGGAATACCCGCAGCGAACCGACGGATTGCGGGGTTTCTTCAGCGTTTTCGGCAGTAGCGACAGCGCGAACGGCCCCAGCAACGCCTACGCCCCCCGGGCAAGGCCGCCCAAATAGGGCCAAACTCCGCGCCGAGACTTCGTCCGTCGTCGGGGTGGGGTCACATTGGTCGAACGGGGTCGAAGCCCTCAATTGCAGGCGATTCGCCGGCCGGTTAGCGCCGTCGGCAATGCCGCGCCGACGCGTGCGCCCCTGGCGCGCCATACGCCCGCCGATACCGAGCTGCGCCGCCGCGTCGAGCCGGTCGCCCCGCGCCGCGCCCCTGCCCGCCGCGTCTTCATCCGGCGCAGGCCCGCGACCAGGCTTGGCGCATTGCACAGCCTCATCGAGCAGAACCTGTTCCTGATCTCGGCGACGCTGCTGTGCGTCGGTCTCGCCGGCTGGTGCCTGGCGCTCTACAACGAATTCCGCGGCTCCGGCCTGCTGTTCGGCTCGGCCTCGGTCTACGCCGAGACCGGCCTGCCCGATGCCGCCGTTGACAAAGCCGACGCGGTCGGCATTTCGAGCTATCCGCGCACCGGGCCCACGGCCCCGGCCGTCGCCATGACGAGCCCGTTGCCGCCGGCAAGCGAATCGGCGACGAGCCGGGTCGCCCGCGCCTGGGGCTACTTCGATCCCAAACGCGTCGCCGAGCTTCCCGCCCGCACCGCCGATGTGCCGCGCATCCCGGCCAGGCCGGCGAAAGCCGCTCCCAGTGCGCCTCCTGCACCGCCGGTGCGCACCGCGTCCGCCGAAGCGCCGACGCCGCAGATGCTCGCCACCGCCCCGAGCGCGCTGCCGATCCCGAGCGCACCGCGGCTGCCGCCCAACATCGAGGCCAAGACGAGCCTCGTCGACTTCGACAACGCGCCGTTCCCCTATCGCGGCACGCTGCCCGGCTCGGACCGGCCGTTCCTCGATGCCGGCGATCATACCGGCCACGTCAATTTCCGCGGCCGCGTGTTCAGCGAAAACAGGACCTACAGCGACGACCACGTGCTCCTGCACATTCCGGCCGGCTTCGACCCCACCCGCCCGGCCGTCATGGTGGTGTTCTTCCACGGCCATGGCGCGACGCTGGCGCGCGACGTGCGCGACCGCCAGCGCCTGCCCGACCAGATCTCGGCGGCCGGTCTCAACGCCGTGCTGGTGGCGCCGCAATTCGCCTATGACGCCGCCGATTCCAGCTCCGGCAAATTCTGGGAGCCCGACGGCTTCAAGCGCTTCCTCGACGAGGCGGCAAAACGGCTCGCCGCGCTCTATGGCGATCAGCACAGCGCGTCGGCGTTCGCCGCCATGCCGATCGTGCTGGTCTCCTATAGCGGCGGCTTCGGCCCGACGCTTTCGGTGCTCGCCCGCGGCGGCGCCCAGCAGCGCATCCGCGGCCTCGTCCTGCTCGATTCGCTCTATGCCGGCATCGACCAGTTCGCCGACTGGATCGCCGATCACCGCAACACCTTCTTCGTCTCGTCCTACACGCCGCACACCGCCCATCACAACGCCGACCTCGAACGCGCGCTGGCCGAACGCTCGGTGCCGTATTCCACCGCGCTGCGCCGCGATCACCTGCCCGGCATGGTGACGTTCCTGCCCACCGGCGACATCTCGCACCGCGACTTCGTCAACCATGCCTGGGCCGACTATCCGGTCGAGGACATCCTGTTACGCATGAGCGACACGGTGCCGGCCATCGACCCGCCGACCGTCGCCAGCGCCAGCGCCGCGCATCACTGACAATCCGGCCGAGCCCGATCGAGTCCGGCGCTGCCGTTCGGCGCAAACTTTGAATGGCTCCCGCAACATGGCCGTGAGCGCGCGGCACAAGCCGGCGCAGTCACGACACCGCCTGCCGGGCGCGGCGCGAGCGCAGCGTCCGCGCCATGAAGGCTTCGGCGTCGTGCAGCACCGGAATGAAAAGGCGCAGCAGCGGCGCCAAGGCGGCGACGATCAGGAAATGGCCGATGCGCGGGTAGAGCACGGCGGTAGCGTCGTTGCCGGCGGCGCGCAGCCGATCGGCCAATCGCGTGGAGTTGTCGGCGCCGACCACGCCGTCCCTGGCGCCGCTCAACAGCAGCGCCGGCGGCGCGCCCGGTGCGACGTAGCTGATCGGCTGGGTTTCCGGCCGGTTGGCGCCGCCGAAAATGGCGATCAGCCGCTCGTCCTCGAGCGGCAGAAAATCGTAGGGGCCGGCAATGCCGATCAGGCCGGCGACGTCGCGGCCCGGCGCAAGACCGACTTTGTTCAGCCAGGTGGCGTCGAGCGCAAGCATCGCGGCGATATGGGCGCCGGCCGAATGGCCCATCACATAGACCTTGTCGGGATCGCCGCCAAACCGCTGCGCGTTGTCCTTGATCCAGCGCACCGCCTGCGCGGCGTCGTCGAGGAAATCCGGATAACGCACCTCGGGATAGATGCGGTAGTCCGGCAGCACGGCAACGTAGCCGCGCCGCGCCAGCGCCTTGGCGACATAGCGGTAGAGCTCCTTGTAGCCGCTGCTCCAACTGCCGCCATAGAAGAACACCACCACAGGCGCCGCCGCCGTCGCGGTTCGCGGCCGGCATATGTCGAGCGTGTGCCGCGCGCCCGCGGCGTAGGCGACGCTGCGCGTCAGCACGACGCGATGCGGCAGCCGGCGGCGCCGGCCGGCTTGGGCAGCGGAAAGATCGAACTCGGAGGCGATGCTCATGGCCGCAGTTGTGGTCGGAATTTCCGGCATTTCAGGGGCTCGCAATCCTCGCTCCGGACGCCAGCCGCCACGATTGCTTGTACAGAATCCATTGCGAACGCCAAACGAAATTTACGCGGTTCCCTGCCGTGTCCCCTCATAAGAGAGCCGCCGAAAGGCACGCAATTCTCGGCCGTGCCCCGCCCGCCGGCCGCACAAGTGCCGCGACTGCCTGGCCCGCGGCGGCGTGGCGCTCACGCGGCGAGAGCCGCCGCGGCACGGCATAAATTGTCGTCAATCAGTCTTCTTGAACTCCCTTAATGCCATGGCGCTCAACATGGCGACATCGCGCACGCCGCGTTGGGCGAGCTCGATGATCTTCTCGGCGACGAGCCGCGTGGCGGCGTCGTCCACCAGCTTCAGACCCAAAGTTTCGCACGCGCTCTGCAGCGCGGCCGACATGTTCGCGATGGTTTCCGGATCGAACGGTTGTCCGGCGAGAAAGGGGCGAATCGGCATGACGCACGCTCTTTCGATTTGAAAGTTCCGTCCGGTTATAACAAGGTCTTTTGCGCGTGTTTTATCATTTGATAAAGAACCGGGACCGGGCCGCCGCGTTGACTTACATCAATTGCGTCAGGCCAAGGAAAATGGCGCCAAGCGACGTTCTTTTGCGAAAGCTCGAATTTCACTCGCCCATCGACTCCGCCGACATCGCCGCAGTCCGCCGACTGCATTACGAAATCCAGGAACTCACGGCCGGTGAAGATTTCATCAGGCAAGGCGACCAACCGAAAGCCGCCGCGATCGTCGTCGAGGGCATCTTGGCCAGGTATCACACCTTGCAATCGGGTGCCCGGCAGTACATTGCGCTTCATTATCCGGGCGACTGGCCGGACGCCCAGGGGCTTTTTCTCGAGCACATGGATCATTCGGTCTGTGCCATGGGACGCGCCCTGGTCTGCTGCCTTTCCCACGAGCAGCTCATGAAGACGTTTGCCGAGCGGCCGACGATAGGATTTGCCGTTTGGCGAGAGACCTTAATCGACGCGGCAATCTTCCGCGAAAGCATCACCAACAACAGCAGCCGCCATGGGACCGCGCGGCTCGCGCATTTCTTTTGCGAGCAATTCCATAGGGCCAAATTCGCCGGGCTTGTGGAAGGCAACGCCTGTCCGCTGCCTCTCACCCAGGCCCAGCTCGGCGAGATGCTCGGAATGTCCTTGGTCAGCGTCAATCGCTACCTGCAGGCGCTGCGGCAAACCAACGCCGCCGACCACAGGGCGGGCGAGCTCTTGGTCCGCTCGTGGCCGAAGCTCGCGGCGCTCGGCGAGTTCGATCCGGGGTATCTTCATCAGACGGTCCGGCGCGTGGGCGCCAAGCAGTCTGCCGGCTAAAAAGGGACGGGCCGCCGAACGGCCCGTCCCCGCCGGTTACGCCATACGCGACGCTACGCTTTACGCATTACCGAGCGGCAGCGCCACGAAGCGGGTGGCGTCACCCATCTTCACGCGCATCAGGACCTGATGCTTGCCGGACGCCTGGGCATCGGCGAGCGCCTGGCGCACGTCGCTCGGGGTCGAGACCGCCTTGCCGGCGACGTCGAGGATGACGGTGCCGGCCTGGAAGCCCTGCTCCGCGGCCGGGCCGTCCGGGTCGACCGCCGTGACCACGACGCCTTGCTGGCCGGCGCCTTCGACTTCGCTCGCCGGCGCAACCGACAGGCCGAGATGCGGCACGCCGCCGGGGATGCGATCATGCTCGCTCCCGGCATTGGCCTGCTTCTGCCGGTCGGGCATCGTGCCCAGCGTCAGCGACACGGTTTTGGTCTCGCCGTTGCGGACGATGTCGAGCTTCACCGTCGAGTCCGGCGCCATCGTGCCGACGGTGCGGGCGAGATCGCGGGCGTCCTTCACCGCATTGCCGTTGACGGCAGTGATGACGTCGCCGGACTGGATGCCGGCCTGGGCCGCCGGGCTGCCGCTTTGCGGCTCGTCGACCATGGCGCCTTCCGCCTTCTTCAGGCCGAGCGAGTCGGCGATGGCGGCAGTGACCGGCTGGATCTGCACGCCGAGCCAGCCGCGGGTGACGTGGCCGCTCAACTTGAGCTGCGCCACCACCGTCTTCACCGTATCGGCGGGAATGTCGAAGCCGATGCCGACCGAACCGCCGGACGGCGAGTAGATCGCGGTGTTGACGCCGATGACGTTGCCGTCGACGTCGAACGCCGGGCCGCCGGAATTGCCCTTGTTGATCGGGGCGTCGATCTGCACGTAGTCGTCGTACGGGCCGGCGCCGATATCGCGGCCGCGCGCGGACACGATGCCCGCGGTGACGGTGCCGCCGAGGCCGAACGGATTGCCGACCGCGACGACCCAGTCGCCGACTTGCGGCGCATGGTCGGCGAATTTTACGTAGGGAAAGTCGCTCTTGCCGTCGACCTTGATCAGGGCGAGGTCGGTCTTCTGATCGGTGCCGACTACCTTCGCGGTGTAGATCCTGCCGTCATCGGCGGTGACTTGCACCGACTTGGCGTGATCGACGACGTGGTTGTTGGTCACCGCGTAGCCGTCGGCCGAGATGAAGAAGCCGGAGCCTTCGCCGGTGATGGTCTCATGGCGGTGCGGCGCGCCGTTGCCGAACTGATCGCCGAACTGGCGGAAGAATTTCTCCATCGGCGAGCCGGGCTGCAACGGGATGCCGTCCTGGTCGCTGTTTTGCTGGAGAAGGTCGGTGTCGGATGCCGGAATCTTCACCCGCACCGAAATCACCGCGGGTTTCACCTTGGCGACGATATCGGCGAAGCCGGACGGATGCTGCAGCGTCGAATCGGCGGCGCTCGCCGGCGAGGTCCAGGCCGGCAGGCCGGCGCTATAGCCGCCGGCGCCGGCGAATATCACGGCGGCGCCGAGGCCGGCGACGGAAGCCAGCAGCACGAGGCGCCGGGCGGTGAGGAATTTACGAGGTTGCATTCGCGTTCTCCATCGATGGAAGTAGCCCAGCGGGCTTGCTGCATAAATGGACAACGCGACTTACAACGACCTGACGGCCGCATTAATTCTTCGAAACGTTCCTGGCGCGGCAGAAATCGCCTGCGGCGTGGGACCGAACAAACGCCCGTCGACCTTGCGACAATTGCGCCACGCGCGACGGCCCGCCGCCCGCTTGACAATATGCCGCAGACGTTGCTCCGGTGCGAGGCTTGTTCGAGGGAGTTTGATGCGACCGGGACGCAAAGCCGCTGCGGCAGGGGTTCTTTTTCTTGGCGCCACGCTGGCGCAAAGCGCATATGCACAGACGCCAGCAGGCCAAGCCCTCGCCTTCGACCGCGCCAAGGGCAATTGCCTGACCTGTCACGACATCGAGGGCGGCAACGCACCCGGCAATGTCGGGCCGCCGCTCGCCGACATGAAGAGGCGCTTCCCCGACCGCAAGGAGCTCGCCGCCGTCATCTTCGACGAGACCAGGCGCAACCCGCAGACCGTGATGCCGCCGTTCGGGCGCAACCTGATTTTGACCAAAGACGAAATCGAATCGATCGTCGATTTTCTCTATACGCGATAGGACGGGGACGACGTGCGAAGGCTTTATTCGATCTTGATCGCGATGATGCTGCTCGCTCCAGCGCACCCGCCGCGCGCCGCCGCGGACGACGCCGTCAATCCCGATGCCGATTTCAAGGCGTTCCGCGATTATTTCACCAAGACCTTTGCCAAAGTGCCGCTCGACGATTTCGTCAACGGGCCCTATTCGATGGACGCGGAGCTGCGCAAGCAATGGCAGGCCATCGACGATTTCCCGCCATACGACTTCGCCGTCGAGCGCGGCAAGGAGATGTTCGCGACGCCGTTCAAGAACGGCAAGACCTACGGCGACTGCTTCGCGAACAAGGGCATCGGCATCCGGCAGAACTATCCGTATTTCGACGACAATAGCGGCGAGATCATCACGCTCGAGTTGGCGCTCAACCGCTGCCGCGAGGCCAACGGCGAGGCGCCCTATTCCTACGTCAAGGACGAGATGGCATCGTTGACCGCCTACATGGCGTTCACGTCGCGCGGCAAGCTGTTCGACATCAAGATCCCGAACGATCCGCGCGCGCGCGCGGCCTACGAGAACGGCAAGCGCTATTTCTACACGCGGCGCGGCCAGCTCAACTTTTCCTGCGCTAGCTGTCACGTGCAGAACCCGGGCAATCACATCCGCACCGAAGTGCTGGCGCCGGCGCTCGGCATCGTTGCCGGCATGCCGATCTATCGCTCGGAGTGGAACGGCATGGGCACCATGAGCCGGCGCCTCGTCACCTGCAACAGCCAGACCCGCGCCGTGCCGCTGACACCCCAGGACGAAGACTATCGCGACGTCGAATATTATCTGACGTTCATGGCGAACGGCCTGCCGGTGTCCGGGCCGGCGGCGCGGCCGTGACGGGGACGAAGCGCATGCGCCTGCTCCTTGTGGTGACATGTTTGTTGCTAGCGGCCGCAGCGGCGGCACGCGCCGCGAGCACGCAAGCGGATTTCGATGCCGCGCTGGCCGCGGCGGCGGCGGCGGAGAAGGAGGCCGGCGCCCTGAAGAACCAATGGATGCCGACCGAGCAGGCTTTGGCCGCCGCCAAGAAGGCGGCCGCCGCCGGCGATTTCGATACCGCCGTGGCGCAGGCCAACGAGGCCGAAGCGTTGGCCAAGGCCTCGATCGCGCAAGCGAAGGAGCAGCAGGACGCCTGGAAGGCGGGCGTTATCCGCTAGCTCCTCCGCGCGTTTTCCGGATGCAGTGCAGCGCGAAGCGGTGCACCGCCGATCCGGGATCGTTCTGGACTCTAAGCTTGTTGTTGCGATCCGGGTCTGCAGCGCATCAGTTCGTGCTGCGCCGCGCCCGCGAAACGGAGATCGAATTGGACCGCCGAAATTTTTTGCAACGCCTCGCAATTGCGGCAGCCGCAGGAGTTACGCCGCGCGTCGCTTTGGCGGCCGACGATGACCTCTACGACGTCGGCCGCTTCGGCAACGTCCGCCTCATCCACATCACCGACACCCACGCGCAACTGCAGCCGGTTTATTTCCGCGAGCCAAGCGTCAATCTCGGCATCGGCGACATGCGTGGAAAGCCGCCACACCTGGTCGGCGGCGCGTTTCTGGAATATTTCGGCATCGCGCCGGGCAGCCGCATCGCCCACGCCTTTACCTTCCTCGACTACGAGCACGCCGCCCACAGTTACGGCCGCATGGGCGGCTTCGCGCATCTCAAAACGCTGATCGACCGGCTGCGTGCCGACGCCGGCCCCGGCAACGCGCTGCTGCTCGACGGCGGCGACCTCTGGCAGGGCTCCGGCCTCGCCCATGCGCTGCAAGGCGCCGACATGGTCGAGGCGGCGAACCTGCTCGGGATCGAGGCCATGACCGGGCATTGGGAGTTCACCTATGGCGAAGCGGCGTTGCGCAAAAATCTCGGAAGCTTCAAAGGCGAATTCCTGGCGCAGAACGTCTTTTTGACCGAGGACGCCGCCTTCAACGACAAGGCCGCCTTCGATGCTTCGGCCGGCCGCGTCTTCAAGCCGGCGGCGGTCAGGGAGGTCGGCGGCATGCGCATCGCCGTCGTCGGCCAGGCCTTTCCCTATGTGCCGATCGCCCATCCCGGCCGCTTCACGCCGGATTGGACCTTCGGCATCCGCGAGCGCGAGCTGCAGAGATTGGTCGACGATCTGCGCAACGCGCAGCACGCCGACCTCGTGGTGCTGCTGTCGCACAACGGCATGGACGTCGACTTGAAGCTTGCCAGCCGCTGCACCGGCATCGACCTCATCCTTGGCGGCCACACCCATGACGCCGTGCCGCGGCCGGTCGTGGTTGCCAATCCGCGCGGCAAGACGCTGGTCACCAATGCCGGCTCGAACGGCAAATTCGTCGGCGTCGCCGACATCGAGGTCGGCAAGGGCGCGCTGAAGGACGTGCGCTACACCCTGCTGCCGGTGTTCGCCAACCTGATCGAGCCCGACCCCGCCATGGCGGCGCTGGTCGAGCGGCTGCGCGCACCGCACGCCGCGCAATTTTCCGAGACGCTCGCCACCACGGACCAACTGTTGTACCGGCGTGGCAATTTCGCCGGGCCGATGGACCAGGTGATCTGCGAGGCGCTGCGCCAAAGGCTCGACGTCCAGATCGCGCTGTCGCCCGGTTTCCGTTGGGGCACCACGATGCTGGCGCGGCAGGCCATCACCGCCGAGGACGTGCTGGCGGAAACTGCCATCACCTATCCCGAGACTTACGTGCAGGACATGACCGGCGCGCAGCTCAAGGCGATCATGGAAGACGTCGCCGACAACCTGTTCAATCCCGATCCCTATCTGCAGCAGGGCGGCGACATGGTGCGCGTCGGCGGCATGGATTATTCCTGCGCGCCGAACGAGGCCGCCGGACATCGTATTGCCGACATGACGCTCGACGACGGCCGGCCGGTCGAAGCCGACAAGACCTACCGCGTCGCCGGCTGGGCCTCGGTCAATCAACGGACCGGCAAGCCGGCCGGCGATCTGGTGGCGGACCATTTGCGCGAGCAAAAAACCGTCAAATTCAAGCGCCTCAACAGCGTCACGCTGAAGGGCATCGCCAACAATCCCGGCATCATCGGCGGAGGTTAGTGATGGGTTTTGTTCGTTCCGTGCTGCTTGTGCTCGCCGCTGCGCTGTTCGCGCCGAACGGCGCGCAGGCCGAAGCCGCCAAGCCGCACCGTATCGTCATGCAGGTCGATCAGAACGACCCCGAGGTCATGAACCTGGCGCTCAACAACGCCAAGAACGTGCTGGAGCTCTATCGGTCGAAAGGCGAGGACGCCGTCGTCGAGATCGTCGCCTACGGTCCCGGCCTGCACATGCTGCGCGACGACACCTCGCCGGTGAAGGACCGCATCAAGCAGCTCGCCGAGGTCGCCTTCCCCTCGACGCTGGCGTTCTCCGCCTGCAACAATACCAAGCAAGGCATGGAGAAGCGCGAAGGTCATGCCATCGCCATCATTCCGCAGGCGACGCTGGTGCCGGCCGGAGTGGTGCGGATCATGGAGCTCGAGGAGCAGGGCTACAGCTACGTCAAGCCCTGAAACGGGCGAACGTTCACGGACCGGCGGCAGCGAGCGCGCCGCGCACCAGCGCCGCGTAGAGCCGTTCTTTCATGCCGCTCGGCCGCGCCAAGCCGAGACGATCGAGGCAATCGGCGTAGTCGGCGCGCGTGCGCAGGCCGCGCAGCAGCAAGGCCGCAAGCTGCCGGGGCGATGCCACCTTCAACGTTTGCAGCGCCGGAATGAGCCGCTGCTCGACGGCGGTGAAATCGGTGCCAAACGGAAACGCCGGCAACATGCCTTGCTCGGCCGCCGGCCCGAGCGTGCGCGCGATCCGATCGGGCGTGTTGTCGCGCGCCGATTTCGGCAGCGTGAACGTGCGCTCGATCTTTCCGGCGTCCTTGGCCTGGCGCAACAGCTCGTCCTGAAAACGCGAATCGGCGATCGCCAGCATGGCGGCGATGACGTTGCGGTCGGTTTTGCCGCGGATGTCGGCGATGCCGTATTCGGTGATGACGATGTCGCGCAGGTGGCGCGGGATGGTGGCGTGGCCATAGCGCCAAAGGATGTTGGAGCGGACTCTGCTCCTGTCCGTACGCGTCGATCGCAGCAGGATCGCCGAACGCGCGCCGTCGAGCGCAAAGCCCTGAGCGATGAAATTGTATTGGCCGCCGACACCGGAGACGATGCGGCCGTCGTCGAGGCCGTCGGAGATGACGTCGCCGAGCACGGTCGCCATCATGGCATCGTTGAGGAAGCGGGCGTCGACCCGGGCGCGGCGCTTCTTGTCCTCGTCGCGATAGAGCTCGTTGACGAAAGTGATCGCGGTCATGCCGAATTTTTTCAAGACCGCGCGCGGCATATCGCGCAACGCCTTGTAAAATCGGCGCGAGCCGATAAAGAAGCCGGCATGCAGCACGATGCCGTCGACCTCGCGCTTGAGGATGCCGGCATCGAACAGATCGAGCATGCCTTCGACGAACAATTCGCTGCAGCCATAGAGGCCGGCGTCGAAACGCTCGGTGCGCACTGCGGCGGCTTGCGGATCGTAGCCGAGCCGCGACAGCAACGTGCAAAACGCCGCGTTATGATCCTGCCGCAGCACCAGCGCCCGCGCCACCGCGTCGCCCAGCGAGCCGATACCGATCTGCAAGGTGCCGCCGTCCGGCACCACGCTCGCCGCGTGCAGGCCCGCGGCGTAGTCGGCGAGCGCCACCGGCTCGCGCGGCGGCGCGAACAGCGGAAAATCGGTTGCGGCGCCGTCGAGCAGATAGTCGAGCTCCTCCTCGCCGATCGCGGCATCGCCGGGCATGAACGGCAGCTCTGCATTGGTCTGCCCGGCGAGGACGAAATCGGCGCGGCCGGCGCGGCGCAGCGCGAGCAGCGGCAGCGTCAGGTCGGGATTGCAGCTCAGGCTATAGGCGTGCGGCGCGTCCTCGGCGCGATGGGCCACCAATTGCCCGACGACGTTGACGCCGCGGTCGAGGATCGCCTGCAGCACATGGGTGTAGTTCGCCGAAATGTAGTGCTGCTGCGCGTAGGGCGAATGCAGCCATTGCCCGGCCGCGAAGAAGAATTCGTCGATCTCGACGTTCGGCGGCACCGCCTTGGCGTGGATCGCCGCCGCGTAGTCGAGCGCCGGATAGCCGGCGAACAGGCGCTGCGCGATCGGATCGAGAAACCGCCGCTCCAAGTCGCTTTTCGGCCGCGGCGGCTCGAGCGTCAGCGCGGTGAAAATGCGAAGCGCGATCGAGCGGTCGACGGCGGCCTTGGCATAGAGCGCATTGGCGATGTGGTTGGCCTTGCCGAGGCCGAGCGGCAAGGCCAGAATGATCGTCTTGCCGACTTTCTCGACGATGGCGTCGGCCAGACGCGCCGGATCGGCAAAGCGCGCCGGGCCGGCGCCGGAATGCATCATTTGAGGCTGTCCCAGCCCGCGTCGGGCTGGAAGCGCGGCCCATATTTCTGCGCCAGCGCCTTGAGCGTATCGCGCACATTGGCGATGCCGCGGCTGCGCGCATAATGCAACGGCCCGCCGCGGAACGGTGCAAATCCGGTAGCGAAGATCATCGCGCCGTCGACGACCTCCTCGTCGGCGACGACGCCTTCACGCAGGCAGGTGACGCAGACGTTGAGCATCGGCAGGATCAGCCGGTCGGTCATGTCGGGCGGCGCGTCGGTCTCATTGTCGGCCTTGACCGCGTGGCCGTCTTTCCATTCGTAGAGGCCCTTGCCGGTCTTCTTGCCGAGCTCGCCGTTCGCGACTTTGTCTTTCAACCATTGCGGCGGCTCCGGCATGTCGCGATAGATGCTGCTGCGCAGCATCTCGGCAACGTGCAGGCAAATGTCGAGGCCGACTTCGTCGGCGAGCTCGATCGGCCCCATCGGCATGCCGAAATCGAGGGCGGCTCGGTCGATAGTTTCCTTCCTGGCGCCGGCATCGAGCATGGCGAAGGCCTCGATCAGATACGGCGTCAGCGCGCGATTGACCAAAAAGCCCGGCGCGCTCTTCACCGGCGCCGCCAGCCGGTCGATGCGGCCGAGGAAGGCGCGGGCCGCCGCCAGCACCTCTCCGGCGACCTGATCGTGGCTCACGACCTCGACCAACTGCATCCGTGACACGGGATTGAAGAAGTGGATGCCGACCAGCCGTTCCGGCCGCGGCAGCCCTTCGCGCAACTGCTCGAGCGGAATGCTCGATGTGTTGGTGGCGAGGATGGCATCGGGCTTCATCTTCGGCTCGATGCCGGCAAAGATCTTGCGCTTGAGATCGAGAATTTCCGGCACCGCCTCGATGATAAGGTCGGCGGTGGCGGCGCCGGCGCCGTTGAGATCGGGGATCAGGCGGTCGAGCGCATCGCGCTGCCGGCGCCGGTTGTCGCGGCCGATCCTGGCATAGAGCGCGGCGGCGCGCTTGATGGCGCCGGCGATCGGCTCCGGTTTGGTGTCGCCGAGGCTGACGACAAAACCGTGCCAGGCGCACCAGGCGGCAATGTCGCCGCCCATAGCGCCGGCGCCGATGACGTGAATGCGCTGGCCGTTCCATTCCCCCACCCTGCCCTCCCCCGCTTGCGGCGGAGAATTGGGAGCGGGCTTTTTCAAGTTCTCGCGCAGGAAGAAGACGCGCACCAGGTTTTGCGCGGTGTCGCCGACCAGAAGCTCGGCGAACGACGCGATCTCCGCCCTTTGCATCGCCTCCGCGTCGCCGCCATGGGCGGTCCACAGATCGATCAGGGCGTAAGGCGCCGGATAGAACTGCTTCGGCGCTTTCTTCGCCGTCTCGGTGCGCATGCGCGCGCCGAGAAGGCGGCGCGCCGGCTCCATGTTCATCAACCTGCCGAGCAGATTCTGCTTCGCCGGAATGATGTCGCCGTTGACGGCGGATTTGACCGCGGCGCGGACGTGGCGTTCCTGGGTCACCGCATCGACCAGATGCAACGCCCGCGCCCGCCGCGCGCGCTCGGTCCGGCCGGTGAGCATCATGGTCATCGCCTGCGGCGGGCTGAGCAGCCGCGTCAGACGCACCGTGCCGCCGAGCCCGGGATGCAGCCCGAGCAGCACTTCCGGAAAGCCGAAGCTCGCGTCCTCGACGGCGATGCGGAAATCGCAGGCCAGCGCCACTTCGAGGCCGCCGCCGAGGCAATAGCCGTGGATCACCGCGACCGTCGGCAACGGCAAGCGATCGAGCCGGTCGAGCACCGCATGGCCCTGCGCGATTGTGGCGGCGATCTGCGCCGTGTCGGTAACACCGCGGAATTGCGTGATATCGGCGCCGGCGATGAAGCCCGAACGCTTGGCGGAGCGGATCACCAGCCCGCGCGGCTGGTCGTGCTCGATCTTCTCGATGATGGCGTTAAGCTCGATAAGCACGTCGGCAGACAGCGTGTTGGCGCTGGCGTCCTTCTTGTCGAACAAGAGCCAGGCAACACCGTCTTCGTCGCTGCGCAGCCGCCAATTCGTCCACGGGCTCGGCTGCGCTGCGCCGCCCTCGAACGGGCCGAGTTCGAGGTCGCGCCCGCCGAGAATGGCAAGCGTCGGTTTTGCCGGATGGGAGGTCGTCATGCCGAGCCTCACACCGCTTCGATCAGCATGGCGCCGCCCTGCCCACCGCCGATGCATTCGGTGGCGATGCCGCGCTTATAGCCGAGGCGGTGCATGGCGTTGACCAGGTGCAGCACGATGCGATTGCCGCTGGCGCCGACCGGATGGCCGACGCCGATGGCGCCGCCGTCGACGTTGAGCCGGCCGCGCGGAATTTTTCCCGCCGCGCCGGGAAGGCCCAGCGCGTCGCGGCAGAATTCGTCATCTTCCCAGGCGGCGAGGCAGCCGAGCACCTGCGCGGCGAAGGCTTCGTTGAGCTCCCACAGCTCGATATCGCCAAGGCCGAGATTGTGCCGCCTCAGGATCGCGGTCGAGCAATAGACCGGGCCGAGCCCCATGACGGCGGGATCGAGCGCCGACCATTCGCTGTCGACGATCGCCGCCTTCGGCGTCAGCTTGTGCTCCCGCACCGCGGCTTCGGAGGCGAGAACGACCCAGGACGCGCCGTCGCTGATCTGTGACGAGTTGCCGGGCGTGACCTTGCCCCACGGCCGCTCGAACGCCGGCCGAAGCTTGGCCAGCGTATCGGCGCTGCTGTCGGGCCGCACGCCGTCGTCGTGATCGAACAAGGTGCCGTCGCGGGCGAAGGCCGGCTCGACCTCGCCGGCGAAATAATTGTTATCCTGCGCCGTCGCCAGCCGCTGCTGGCTTTCCGCGGCATATTCGTCGGCCTGACGCCGCGTGATGTGAAACAGATGACCGACCAGCTCGGCGGTCTGGCCCATGTTCAGATCGGTGATCGGATCGGTGAGGCCGCGTTCGAGGCCGATCACCGGCGTCAAGAACGAGGGCCGGAAGCCGAGAAACGCCGCAAGCTTGGCGCCGAAGCCGCGCGCGGCAAACAGGCGCGCATACCAGTTGACCGCGCCACGGCCGAACACGAGCGGCGCGTGGCTCAGCGACTCGGCGCCGCCGGCCAGCACCAGGTCGGACACGCCTTCGCGGATGTAGCGATACGCGGTGTCGATCGACTGCATGCCGGAGCCGCAATTGATCTGCACCGTGAACGCCGTCATCGCCTCGCCCATGCCGAGCCGCAGCGCCGCGACCCGCGCCGGATTCATCTCGTCGGCGATGACATTGACGCAGCCGAGGATCACCTGATCGAAGGCATCGGCCGGAAACGGTTGGCGCAGCAGCAGCGGCCGGCCGCACTGCACGGCGAGATCGACCGGCGTGAACGGCCCGGGCTTGCCGCGCGCCTTGATGAACGGGGTGCGGCTGCCGTCGACGATGTAGACGGGACGGTGCCCTACTATTCCGCGGCTTCCGTCTGCGGCGACGGCAGCGCCGGGATGTCCTGGGGCGCCGGCATGGCCATTGGCCGATCCGACGGGGACGTCGGCTGAGATGTCGCTGGCGATGGCTGGGCTCCTTTGTGCATCGCGCCCCGGGACGTCAGCTCTTCCGGCGCGAAATCGTTGACGGCGACCGCCGCGGAAACCGCGTCGGCGGCGGCTTGCAGTTGCGCGGCCTCAGCGGCGGTGATGGTCCGCTGCTGCACCGCCTGCTCGACGTCGCGCACCCGCGCGGCATGCATGCGATCGTGGATCGGCTGCACCGAAACGGTCAGCGCGAAGGCGTGCTCGAGCAGCGCCACGCCGTGCCCGGTCGCGCCGGCCGCCGGATGGTAGAGGTCGACGGTTAACCGGTCGCGCGCCGCGCCCGGATTGGCGATCAAGGCGGCGCATTTGTCGGTGACGCGATCCGACGGGCCGCGGCGGCGCGGGCCGAACGGCTGGATCAAGAAGCGCAAGAACCAGGCGACCGGCCGCACCGGGAAGTTGGCGATGATCTCGTCGAAGCGCACCGCGATGGTGGCAAGGCTGGCCTCCAGGCAATACTGCAACAGCGGCAGGTCGTCGGCCTGGCGGCCTTCGTCGTTCCAGCGCTTGAGCGCCGCGCTCGACAAATAAAGCTCGGACAGAATGTCGCCGAACCGCGCCGAGATCATTTCCTTGCGCTTGAGCGCGCCGCCCAGCGTGAGCAGCGCAAGATCGACGGCGAGCGCGAAGGCGGCGGCGGCGCGGCTGAGCTGGCGATAATATTTTGTCGCCGCGCCGGCGTCGGCCGGCGCCGGCGCGAACCGGCCGCCGCTCCAGGCGCGGCCCCACGCCCGCATGGCGTTGGCGAAGCTGTGACCGACATGGCCCCAGAACGCCCGATCGAAGGCATCGAGGCCGCGGGCGCGGTCGGCATCCTGCAGCGCCTGCATCTCCTTGAGCAGATAAGGATGGCAGCGGA
>JASHQO010000262.1 GCA_030039105.1 Xanthobacteraceae bacterium | reverse complement strand
ACAACGGGACAGGGAACATAAGCTCCGCGCGCAGACTGTGCGCGGCCATCATCGCAAGCGACTTTGCAGGCACAAGGGCGCCCAGCTGTTTATCGAGTGAGACGATGTCTAGCCTTCTGACGGTGTCCCGAAGCGCTTCCTGAAGATAAAGCCGTCGTATCTCAGCGATGGCGACGGAGAACTCAATCTGGAGGTCGGGAGCTGCAATAGAAATTGCCATCGGCGCTTTTACTCGCAGCGATGGGACTTTCGGAAAATAATCCAATAGCAGTGTTGGCGCCGACTGTGATGGGCGACTTTCCATTTCGGGTCGATGATCGGTCCCTTTCTAACTTTGACGATGCAGTCGCACGCGATAAACCCAACAGCTTCGCCGGCCTTAATGAGGTCGACGTGAGCCCATTGATATCTATGATTGTGAATGTAATCGACGATCTTACAGAGGAGGATACCCTCATCGGCGAGAACGCGCCAAGCTTCTTGCATGAATGCAGGATATGTGTGCGAGAACGTATATCCATGTTCTTTCGAAGCGCGAGATCCCAATCCGAACCGCGTGTTGAAGTCTTTCGAACGGTCTCGACCCTGATTTGGAATGTGTGGTGGATCGTAGACCACCACATCGAAGCTGCACGAGGCGAATGGCATCGCAGTATTGTCCGCGCACACCATCGGGCGATGATGTGGGTCGATGTCGAGGCCTATGATTGGCCGCATGCTGCGGCGCCAGAACCGACCCCCATTGACCGTCGCATCCAATATGAGCTTGGGTTCGTGACGGGGATAAAACGCGAGCAGGCGCTCGAGCAAATCGGCATCCTCCTCTCCGTACCACACCGAATCGAGCGGTTCGTAACCGGCCGCCACAACTCGTTCGGTAACGGACATTCGGGCGCTCCAACGATGATGGCTTACTGATAAACGAACGTTCCCGATTTGTACAGGACGTTTGACAACGGCGGTTTGCCCAATCCGCGTCGGTAGCCGGTTCTAACCTGCTCGATGCTCGACGGGGGAATGCTAAGCTCGCGTGGGGAGAGCAGCCATGATCCGCTCGGCAGGACAATGCGCCGCGTTCGCTCTTGCGCTGCTGCTCGCCGCGCATGCCGCCGCGGCCGAGCCCATCAAGATTGGCGTCGTCGCCGTCACCGCGTTCGCGCCGGTGTTCGTCGCGCAGGAGAAGGGCTATTTCGCGCGCGAGGGCGTGCCGGCGGAACTGGTTTATTTCGACGCCGCGGCGCCCGTCGCGGTCGCGACCGTGTCCGGCTCCGTCGATTTCGGCGTCGCCGCCGTGACCGGCGCCTTCTACAACCTCGCCGGCAATGGCGAGCTGAAGCTCATCGCCGGCGCCGCGCACGAGGCGCCGGGTTTTCGCCTCCAGGCCTTCCTCGCGTCGCGTCATGCGTGGGAGGGCGGGCTGAAGCACGTCACGGATTTCGCCGGCCACAGCTTCGGCGTCACCACCAAGGCCGCGCCGCCGATCTATGTCGTAGGCGGCATCCTCGCGCCGAAAGAGCGCTTCGACTTCGCGTCGATCGAGGTGCTCCCGCTGCAGTCGATCCCCAACATCATCACCGCCTTGACCGGCGGCAAGGCCGATTTCACCGCGGTGTCGATGACGCCCGGCATGCTGCCGCTCCTCGACCGCGGCGACGTGAAGCTCATCGGCTGGGTCGGCGATGTGGCGCCGTGGCAGTTCGGCATCGTCTTCACCGCCACCAAGACGGCGGACGAGCGCAAGGGCACGGTCGAGCGCTTCCTCCGCGCCTACCGCGCCGGCGCCAAGGATTATCACGACGCCACGACCGCGCCGGACGGCGCGCCCGCGCACGGCGCCGCGGCCGACGCGATGACGCAGATTCTCGCGAAATACACGAAGCAGACCGTGGCCGAGGTGAGGCTCGGCATTCCCTATGTCGATGCCGCGGGCCGGCTCGACGAGGCCGACATCCAGCGCCAAGTGCGCTTCTACCAGAAGGAAGGGCTGGTGAAGCCCGGCATCGATGGCGCGGCCATCATCGACCGGCGCTACGCGCTGCCGCTCTCTGGCTCCTGACGCGCGGCGGCTACCGCTCCGCGCGGTCGGGATGCAGGATCAGCTTCTGGACGCGCCAGTTGATGATCTCGCCGACGATGAGGGTGTTCTCGTCGGGGCACGCCATGGCGTGGATCCAGCCGAACGCCTTCAGCTCCTTGCCCGCGCGGCCCAGCATCCCCACCACCTTGCCGTCGAGCGTGAGCTTGTAGATGCGGCCGGGGAAGGCGTCGGCGGTATAGAGATACTGGTGCGGCGGCGGCGTGATGCAGATGACCCACGGCGCGCCGGGCTTCAAAAGCGCCGGCACGTTGGCGCCCATCGGGTCGGGATACTTGTCGCCGATCACCATGCGCGCGTCGGGCGGCGGCGGAATGTCGATCGTGAACTGGCGCAGGAAATTTCCGGCCGTGTCGAACACCTCGATGCGGCGGTTGCCGCGGTCGGCGACGTAGAGATTGTTCTGGGCGTCGCTACCGATGCTGTGCGGCGTGTTGAACTCGCCGGGGTCCGATCCGGGCCCGCCGAACGAGCCCACGAAATTGCCGTCCTTGTCGAGCTTCGCCACGCGTGAATCGATGTAGCCGTCGCTGATATAGGCGTTGCCGACGCTGTCCCAGGTCACGTCGGTCGGCTGGCGGTAGCGGCCGTCGACGGCCGGCAGCGGCGGCTTCGGATGCTTCAAGGGGCCGGTCCCTTCGTCGGAAGCCTCCTGCTTCCGGCCCGAGACGAACAGGACGCGCCCCTGCGGGTCGAACTTCACGATCATGTCGGAGCCCTTGTCGACGGCCCAGATATTGTCCTGCTTGTCGACGCGGACCGAATGCGCGAACGACCACGCGTAGAGGTTCTTGCCGATCTCGCGGATGTACTTGCCGTCGGGTCCGAATTCGAGGAGTTGCGCCGCCGTCTCGGCATAGGCCGGGCCCATGCTCGAGCCGCCGCGCGAGAACACGAAGACGTGGCCTTTCGAGTTGACAGCGACGCCGGTCGGCTCGCCGATATAGAGGTCGGGCGGCAGCTTCAGGAAATTCGGCACCGAGTCGAACGGGATTTCCGGCACCGCTTGCTGCGCCAGAGCCGGCGCGCTCGCCAGCACGAGGCAGGCGATCAGGAATTTCCGCATGAGCGACGCTCCCTCCAAGGTCCCGCTGCTCTAACAGAGCCCGGCCGCCGCGGCAATCCTACCCGAGCGCGTGGCGCAGATATTCCGACGTGATGCGCACGCGCCGCGCCATCTCGCGCGCGATGTTGGCGAGGATCTTGCTCGCGATGCGCGGGTGGTCGTCGAGGAGCGCGCGGAATTCCCTCTCCTCGAGCTCCCAGCAGAAGACATCGTCGTCGGCCATGACCGAGGCCGAGCGGCGCCCGGTGCCGAGCAGCGCCATCTCGCCCACGACGGTGCCCATGGCGAGGCTCGCGACGCGCACGCCCTCGCGGCCCGGCAGCGCCATGCGCACGCTGACCGAGCCCTTGGTCAGAAGCCACAGCCGGTCGGCGGCGTCGCCCTCGACGCAGATGGTCTCGCCCGGCTTGAAATGCCGCGCGGTGAGGCGCGAGCGCAGCAGCGCAAGCTCCG
>JASHQO010000261.1 GCA_030039105.1 Xanthobacteraceae bacterium | reverse complement strand
GTTTCGACGAACACCTGATTGAGATCGTCCTTGAGCAGCAGCGCGCTGGTCGGCACCGCCGGCAGGCTTTGCGTCGGCGCGTAGAAGCTGACGGTCGCGAACATGCCGGGCCGCAGCCGGGTGTCGGGATTGTCGAAGGCGATGCGGACTTTGGTGCGCCGGGTGTCGGCATCGACCACGTCGCTGACGAACAGCACTTTGCCCTTGAACACTTCGTCCGGATAAGCGGTGAAGGCGACGTCGACCCCCTGCCCCTTCGACACCAGCGCCGTGTCGCTTTCCGGCACGCTCGCCGTCACCCAGATCGTCTGCAGGTTGGCGATGGTCATGATCGTCGCGGTCGGATCGTTGAGGAAGGCGCCGGGCGCAACCTGCAGGTCGGTGATGCTGCCGGCCATCGGCGCTTTCACGGTGAGCTGCCGCGTCTTCTGCTGGACTTGATCGGCGGCGACGCCGAGCGAACGCAGCCGGGTTTCGGCGCGGTCGAACTCCGACTGCGCCTGGGCATAGTCGCTCTGTGCCTGCTCGCGATCTTTGACGGCGCCGCCGCCGGCCTTTTCCAGGCCGAGCTCGCGGTCGAGCGCCTGCTTGGTGAGCGTCAGCTCGGTGCGTGCCTTCTCGTCATCGGAAAACGCCTGCGCCAGATCGCCGGAGTCGAGCACCAACAGGTCCTGGCCTTCGGTGACGCGCTCGCCAAGCTGCGCCTTCAGGCTGACGACACGGCCGGCGACCGGGGGCAGCACATTGACGGTGCGGCCGGGGTCGGCCTCGACCACCGCCGGCAGAACGAGGTCGCGTTTGATCTCCTCGAGCGCCACCGGCTCGATAGCGAGGCGGCTGCGCACCGGCGAGCCCTCGGGCACGGTGACACGGTCGCCGCTGCGCAGGATCGACGCTGCCTTCTCGACGACCTCGCCGCCGCGATAATGGGACGGCGCGAGGATCACCCGATAGGCGCCGAAGCAGAGCACCGCAGCGACCACAATGAGCGCCACGATCTTGCCGCGCGGTGACATATTGAGCGCAGGCTCCGGCGCGTCCTGACGCGACACGGGGTCTCGTTCACCGTGTTCGGGTTTTTGCTCGACGAGCATTGTTGTCTCGTCCGAATCTTGAATTTTTTACGGAAAGTCGGGCGCGAACGATGGCCGTTCGACGCTGGCCGACGCTTAAAAATTCTAAAGATCACGGGGCGCGAACGCCGCAGCGATCCGCTTACAGGGACGGCGGACCGCGGGCCTGGAATGCCAGTGTCGGCGACGCGGTAAGTCCCGCTTGATCGGGAGTCTCCAGCGTCAGGCCGCCGAGCAGAACGGGCACTGGCAACGGCGGCGCCACCGACGGCGCCGAGGTGCTGGCCAATTGGATCAAAGCGCAGATCGGGCAATCGAAATCAGCCGCACCCCGGGATTTAGGGGCTTTGTTGTGCGCCTTGGCCAACGGCGTGGCGCCTTGGTCGACGGCTGCCGCCTGCGCCGAGCCGAGGCCGTCGAGATGAACGTGGCCGAAGGTCACGGCGAATTGCACCGCCAGCGCGAACAGCGCCAGGCGGGCAAGGCTGCGAATATTCGACCGAATCCAGCGCATCTGCCGCGCTCACCCTCAGCCATCGCCGGCGGCGACACCGGCCGGCTCTTGTAACACTATAACATGAGAATGGGGGCCCGGTGTCAATTCTATGTCGGTCGCGACCGTTAAGATCAGCGCGACGTCTCGATGGTCGACTCCAGCGGCTTCTCCTCGACTACGATCATGGCGACGAGCGCGATGGCCAGCGTTGCGGCTGCGGCGAAGAAAACCACGGCGAACGTGGCCACCGAGGTCCCCGCCAAGGCACGCTGGCTCAATGTATCGCCGGAGGCGGCAAACGGCACGGACGCGAGCACGATGGCACCGAACACTGCGACCAGGATCGTGCTCATCAGGGTGCGGACGAAATTCATGGTGCCGATCGCGGCGCCGAGATGGCGGATCGACACCGTATTCTGCAGCACCACCTGGGTGAGCGGCGCCGTCGGCCCGAAGCCGATACCGATCAGGAACAGAATGATCTCGAAGCGGAGCGGCGTCATGTTGGCCGCGGAGAACGCCAGCGCCAGCACCGCGCCGATGCCGACGACCAGGCAGAGGTTGGGCAAGAGCTTGTAGTGCTTGACCCGGCCGACCAACTGGCTCGACAGGCCGGCGCTGGCATTGAGCGTGACCATCAGGATCATGATGCTCAGGCCCGAAGAGGTCGCCGTCCAGCCGAGCACGCTCTGCAGATACATCGGCAGAAAGATGTTCAGCGCCATGATCGCGCCCCAGCCGAACGAATGCCCGAGCATGGCGAGCCGCGCCGTCTGGTCGGCCAGCACGGCAAGCGGAATGAGCGGCTCCGCCGTGGTGAGCTGTCGCGCCACGAAGCCGGCGCCGAGCGCCAGCGCAGCGGCTACCAGCGCCAGGATCGGCGAAGAGAGCCACGGATAGCGCACGCCGCCGAGATTGAGCGCCATCATGAACGCCGAGCTTGCCGCCATGATCAGCACCGCGCCGAAGACGTCGAGCTTGTGCGGCCGGTCATAGCGCGGCAGCCGGCGCAGCATCGTCAGCGTCAGCCCCACCGCGATCAGGCACAGCGGGAAGTTCCACAGAAAGATCACCCACCAATAAAGGTGATCGCAGATCCAGCCGCCCAGAACCGGCCCGGTGCCGCCGGCGGTGGTGAAGGCGATGGAGAAGTAGGCGTAATATTTTGCACGATCCTTGGCCGGCGCAATGTCGCCGAGAATCATCTGCGAGATCGAGGTCAAGCCGCCGCCGCCGCAGCCCTGCACGATGCGTCCGGCGATCAGCATCAGCATGCCGGAGGACGACGCCGCCAGCAGCGAGCCCGCGATATAGATGCCGAGCGCGATCAGCATCGACACGCGGCGGCCGTGGATGTCGGCGAACTTGCCGTACAGCGGCGTGAGCGCGGTCGAGGCGATCAGGTACGCGGTGATGAGCCAGGGCAGATTGTGTACGTCGCCGAGCGCGCGGCCGATGGTCGGCAGCGAGGTCGCCAGAATCGATTGGTCGACCGAGCCGAGAAACACCGGCAGCATCATGCTGATGACGATGACCGTCTTTTCCCGGTGACCGAGCGGTGCCGGCTGGACCGCGGCAACGTCATGCTCGCTGACTGTGGCGTCCATGAACGTTTCATCCGCAGCGCGTTTTTGCGCCGCGCTCCCGGCCGCACGGCTTTTGCCCTGTGATACCGGCAAACGCCGCCGCTGTCATTTGCGGCCCGGCGCATGGCAGACCCACGCCGGCCAGACTTGCCGCGCGCCGGACCGGTTAATGCGGAGCTAAAGGCTCAGCGGACTTTCAGCTTCAGAAGCTTGTCGGCGGTGCCATGGCAGAATTTCTCCATGTCGGCCGGCGCCAGCCAGATCTTGTTGAGGAACTCGCGGCCCATCATGTGGGTCGAGTACGGATAGTCGATCGAGAACATGACGCGGTCGACGCCGAAGGTCATCAGCGCGGCGTAGAGCGGCGGCTCGTTGAAGATGCCGCTGGTGGTGATCCAGACCTGGTCGAGGACGGTCTGCGGCACCGAGCGCTTGAGATGATCGATGTCGGCGGAGAACACCTGGCTCGCGCGGTCGAGCATCATCGGCAGCATCTCGCCCATATGGCCGATGATCAGCTTGAGCTTTGGATGCTTGTCCAGGGTGCCGGCGACCACCATGCGCAGCACGTGGACCGCGACCTCGGAGTGCCAGCCCCAGCCCGCGGTCTCGAGCACGCGGCCGGCGCCTTCCGGCAGGTTGGAGAAATAAGCCTCGCGCACCGGAGCCGGCGGAATGTGCGGATGGATGTAAATCGGCGCATCGAGTTGCGCGGCGGCCGCCAGGATGCCGTCATAGCTCGGATCGTCGAGGAATTTGCCTTCGGTGGTGCCATTGACCATGGCGCCGACGAAGCCGAGGTCCTTCACCGCGCGCGTGAGCTCCTTGGCCGCGGCATCGGGCGCCTGCATCGGCAGCGAGGCAAAACCGGCAAAGCGCGCGGGATATTTGGCGCAGGCCGCGGCGAGATGATCGTTGATCTCGCGCGCCATGGCGATGCCGTCCGGCCCCGGCACGAGGTCTGGTCCGGGGCCGCTGTTGGACAGAACTTCGACGTCGATACCGGCCTCGTCCATGGATTTAAGCCGCTGCTCGCCGAGATCCGGCAACAGCACTAACGGATTGCCGACGTCCTTGCGCGGCGCCCTCGGCTTATAGCCGCGGCGTGCCATGACCGCCTTGTCGACGCGGGCGGCAGCCGCGGGGAGCGAAAAGTGTTCTTCCAGAATGACGGTACGCATGGGGCGCTTCTCTCCTTTTTGTGGAGGGCGTTGTTGCATCGTTACCGGCTGCCAGCAAGCGGGTAGATTGCAGGGGGTGGTCTGCTATGATGCGGACCGCTTGCCAACGCGCCGTAAGCGCGTCGTGGCATCCGGAATGCGCTTCCGGAACGATCGCATCGCCGAACGTTCATCCGCCGGCTCGCGTGGCAGCGCCGCGCTACGGCCCGCTCATTGAAGGATCCCATGAAGCTCAGCGCACGCAATCAGATCAAAGGCAAGATTGTGGAAGTGAAGAAGGGCGCGACGACCTCCCACGTTCGCGTCGAGATCGGACCGGGCATCGTCGTCACCTCCTCCATTACCAACGAGGCGGTGGACGAGCTCGGACTCAAGGCCGGCATGGCGGCGAGCGTCGTCATCAAGGCCTCCGACGTCATGATCGCGGTCGACTGAACGCACCGTGAAAGCCGCATGCGTCGCCGTTGCCGCTTGGGCGATTGCCGCTCCGGCGCTCGCGCAGGAACCGGTCGGCTGCGACAAGTTCAAATGGCCGCTCGACAGGGAGCGCGCCACGCTCAACGGTAGCGACTTGCCGAAGATCGTTTCCGGCGCGCAGGTGCCGTTTCCGATTCCGTTCGCCACCATCGTTGCATTGAAGCCGCTCGCCGACGCCAAGCTGCCGACGCCGCCGGAGCTGACGCCGAAATCGCCCGACAGCTTTGCCGGCTTCTTCGCGGTGCCGGCGCCGAAAAGAGCCGGTTCCTACAAGATCACCTTGTCGACGGAAGGCTGGATCGACGTCGAACAAAACGGCCACGCCGTGAAATCGGCCGCGTTCAGCGGCGCGCTCGGCTGCGAGGGCGTGCGCAAGAGCGTAAGGTTCGACCTCGCCGCGGCACCGTTCACGGTCGAGCTTTCGGGCGTGAAGGTCGACACCATCAACCTCGCGATCAGCGGCGATTGACACGCCCGGCATCGCCTCCGGAGACAGGGGGATCGCCGTCGCGCCGGTCGTTCGGCGCTTGCGACGCATCCGAATCGACGCAACCGGCGGAGCCGCACGTCGGCAGCGGCGTGCCCGGCAGCAGCGCTCGCCACAGCCGCTCAAAATCCGCATCGGGCTTGCAGGGGCGTCCAGCCATGAGTTGGAGTTAAGTTCTGCCGGACCTATTTTCCAGGGCCATCTCGCGAACAGACGACGGCGTGCAGATGACCACGCCCGGCCTCTTACTGCTTGAGCGTATTGGCGACCTTGAAGCTCGCCTGCGTGTTCGCTTTGATGTCGTTCACCGACACGTCGGGCGCCAGCTCGATCAGCGTGAGCCCGCCGCCGTCGCGATCGACGGTGAAGACGCCGAGATCGGTGATCACCATGTCGACGACGCCGGCGCCGGTGAGCGGCAGATTGCAGCGGTGCAGCAGCTTCGATTCGCCCTTGGCCGAGTGCTCCATCACCACCACGACCTTTTTGACGCCGCCGACCAGATCCATGGCTCCGCCCATGCCCTTGACCAGCTTGCCGGGGATCATCCAGTTGGCGATGTCGCCGTTTTCCGCCACTTGCATGGCGCCGAGAATGGCGAGATCGATGTGGCCGCCGCGGATCATGCCGAAGGAATCCGCCGAGTTGAAATAGCTGGTGGTCGGCAACTCGGTGACGGTCTGCTTGCCGGCATTGATGAGGTCGGGGTCCTCCTCGCCTTCGTAGGGGAACGGGCCGAAGCCGAGCATGCCGTTCTCCGACTGCAGTTGCACGCTCATCCCTTTCGGGATGTAGTTCGACACCAGCGTCGGAATGCCGATGCCGAGATTGACGTAGAAGCCGTCCTGCAATTCCTTGGCGGCGCGTTCGGCCATCTGGTCGCGGGTCCAGGGCATGGGATCCTCGTTAAGCGCGTTTGCGTACAGTGCGCTGCTCGATGTACTTCACCGCATTGGGCACATGGATCAGACGCTGGACGAATACGCCCGGCGTAATGATGCGGTCCGGATCGATCTTGCCCGGCTCGACCAGATGCTCGACCTCTGCGACGGTCACCTTGCCGGCGGTCGCCATGATCGGATTAAAATTGCGCGCAGTCTTGCGGTAGACCAGGTTGCCCTCGGTGTCGCCGAGATAAGCATGCACGATCGACAGATCGGCGACGATGCCGCGCTCCATGACGTAACGCTGGCCGTCGAACTCGCGCACGTCCTTGCCTTCGGCGATCATGGTGCCGACGCCGGTCTTGGTGAAGAACGCCGGGATGCCGGCGCCGCCGGCGCGGATGCGTTCGGCCAGCGTGCCTTGCGGGTTGAATTCGATCTCGAGCTCCTTCGCCAGGTATTGCTGCATGAAGGTCTTGTTCTCCCCCACGTAGGAGGAGACCATCTTCTTGACCTGATGAGTGTCGAGCAGGACGCCCAGCCCCTTGCCGTCGACGCCGGCATTGTTGGAGACCACGGTGAGATTTTTCACCCCGGCATCGCGGATGGCGTGGATCAGGGTTTCCGGGATACCGCACAGGCCGAAGCCGCCGGCCATGATGGTCATGCCATCCTCGAGCAACCCGGCCAACGCGGACTTGGCGTCCGCATAGACCTTGTTCATGACCGCTCCATTTCTCCCGGCTGAGTTGATTTACGCATAACGGGGGCGGAGGGGGAAGGTCAACCGGCCGCTGCGATCCGCCGCCGCGCCCGCGCCGTCCGCCTATTTCGGGCTCGTCGGCAGCGTTTTCAGCGCATCGGGAAAGCCCTCGCGGGGATAATGCGTCCAGAACACGAAGACGGCGGCGAACAGCAACGCGGCAATGATCGCGCCGCCGACCTTGTTCCGAAGCGAGATGATGCTGCCGAGCCAGGCGGCGATGAATACGAAGACGGACAAGATCGCGACATAGAGCCAATTCACGTGAATGAGATCGATCGGCATCGAGTGCTCCCCCAAAAGCTGCGAGTCGGACGTCAATGCCGCAAGCTTAGCGGACCCGGCGCCGCCGCGCGACATCTTGGCGGCGCTTCGCCCAAGGGGATATAACGCCGCCTCGCGATCCTTCGGTGATGGCTTGCGGCGCCGCCGCGGTACATTTGCGCATGACCAATCTCCTGATCCTGCTGACGCTGACGCCGGAGCTCAACAACCAATATCGCGACCGCCTGGAGGCCAAATTCCCGGAGCTGCGCGTCGACCTGGTCGACCACCACTCCAAGGTCGGCCCCTATATCGGCGACGCCGACATATTGCTGACATTTGCGCCGCGGCTCTCCGACGACGTGCTGCGCGCCGGCACCAAACTCAAATGGGTGCAGGCGCTCGGCACCGGCACCGACAACCTCACCGACCGGCCGGTGCTGCGCAAAGACGTCATCGTCACCAACATCCATGGCATCCACGGTGCGCCGGTGTCGGAGGCAGCGCTGGGCTCGATGCTGGCGCTGGCCCGCGATATTCCGCGCGCGCTACGCGCGCAAGCGCAGCGCGAATGGGCGCGCTTTCCGGCGAAGCTGTTGCACAACAAGACCGTCGGCGTGTTCGGCATCGGCGCCATCGCCGCGGAGCTCGGGCCGAAATGCAAGGCGTTCGGCATGCGCACCATCGGCGTGAGCTCCTCGCCTCGCGCGGTCAAAGGCTTCGACCGCATGCATGCCAGCAGCGAGCTTGCGAATGTCGCCGGCGAGTTCGACTTCTTCGTGCTGCTGACGCCGTTGACCGAGAAGACCCGCAACAGTGTCGACGCCAAAGTATTGGGCGCCATGAAGCCGACCAGCTTTCTGGTCAATCTCGCCCGCGGCGGCGTGGTCGACGAAGCGGCGTTGGTCGATGTCTTGAGGGCAAGGCGCATTGCCGGCGCGGCGCTCGACGTATTCAACGAAGAGCCGCT
>JASHQO010000260.1 GCA_030039105.1 Xanthobacteraceae bacterium | reverse complement strand
TTATATCGGGAGGGAGAGCCGCCATGATCCAGGACACGGTCTGGACGATTTCCATCGTGCTCATGGCAAGCCTTGCCGCCGTGTTCATCTGGGTGGCGAGCGGCGCCAGCATGGCGCTCGCCAATGACGGGCCCGCGGTCGAATCGGCCTACCGCCTGCGCGGCCGGCTGTTCGTGATCGCGATTGTGGTGCTGATCGCTGCCAACTACAGAACGCTGGGCGCGCTGCCCTACGCCGTGAACCGCGCGGCGGAACCGACTGGCGCCGTGCAGACCTCGCAGGTCGTTGCCGAGCAGTGGGCGTGGACGATCAAGCCGAACACATTCACGGTCGGCCAAACCGCCGAGTTTCACGTCACCGGCAAGGACGTGAACCACGGCTTTGCGCTCTACGATCCGGAATTCCGCATCGTCGCGCAGACCCAGGCGATGCCCGGCTACACCAACGTGCTGCGCTACACCTTCACCGAGCCCGGCACCTATCAGGTGCTGTGCCTCGAATATTGCGGGGTCGCCCACCACGACATGAAAGCGGACATCAAAGTCACCGACCACTAACGATCGAACGGTCAGGAGGACGCCATGACCATGGAAGTCACCGCCGGCCGGGTCGCGCTCAACGCGCGCGCCGCCGTGCTCGCCTACCTCGCCGTCTCCGGCATCGTTCTGTTGTTGATGATGCTGCTCGGCCTGACCATGCGGCTGGCGCAGGCGCAATGGATCGACGTCGAGCCGGATTTCTTCTACGTCGTCATGACCATGCACGGCGCCGGCATGGTCGGCATCGCGGGCTTGAGCGGCGCCGCGGTGATGTGGCACTTCGTGCGCCGCCACGTTCCGGTCTCGACCGCGGTCTTCCTCGTCAACCTGGTGTTCTTCCTGATCGGCGCCGTGCTCATTCTCGGCGCGGGCTTCATCGGTGGCTTTGGCGCCGGCTGGACTTTCCTGTTTCCGCTGCCGGCGCATTCCGGCGAGCTGTGGTCGGCCAACGCCGCGGCGGCCTATCTGGTCGGCCTGATGATCATCGGCGTCGGCTTCCTCCTGCTGCACCTCGACATCGCGCGCGGCATCCTTTCGGTCTATGGCGGGCTCGGCGCCGCGCTTGGCGTCAAGCAGGCGTTCGGCCTTGCCCCGGAAAAGGGCGGTCCGCCGCCCGCGGTCGCGGCGTCGACCATGGTGCTGATCGTCAACATCCTCGGCATTGCGCTCGGCGCCGCGGTGCTCGTCGTGTCGCTGGTCAATCTCTACGTGCCGAGCTTCACGTTCAACGCGCTTGCCGCCAAGAACATGATCTACTTTTTCGGCCATGTGTTCATCAACGCCACGATCTACATGGCGGTGATTGCGGTCTACGAGATCCTGCCGGTCTACACGCACCGGCCGTGGAAGGCGAACCGGGCGTTCTATTTCGCCTGGGTGCTGTCCACGGCGATGGTGTTGACCGTCTACACCCATCACCTGCTGATGGACTTTGCCATGCCGGCCTGGGCGCTCGTCGCCGGCCAGATCATTTCGTGGCTGAGCGGCCTGCCGGTTCTGCTGGTCACCGCGTTCGGAACGCTGGCCAACGTCTACCGCTCCGGCCTGCGTTGGAACCTGGCGGCAGCCCTGGTCTTTGTCGGCGTCGCCGGCTGGGCGATCGGCGTCATTCCCGCCATCGCCGACGGCACCATCGCGGTCAACAGCGTGATGCACAACACCCAGTGGGTGCCCGGGCACTTCCACACCTATCTGCTGCTCGGCATGGTGGCGATGATGCTCGGCTTCACGGCTTATCTGACCCGGCCGCAGCCGCGCTACGGCCTCGGCTGGATCGGCTTTTGGCTCTATGTCGGCGGCGGCACCCTGTTCGTGCTTGCCTTCTTGCTCGCCGGCAGCGAGAGCGTGCCGCGCCGTTACGCCGTGCACGTCGCGTCGTGGCTGCCCTACGACCGCGTCGGCTCGGTCGGCGCCGCTCTCGCCGTCACCGGCGTGCTGATCCTGATCGCGCGCTTCTTTGCCGGCGTACGGACGGCGGCGCAGGCCGAAGATCCGGCCTGATGAAGGCCGGTTTTCCCGTTCTGCTCACGCTCGTGCTGTCGAGCGGCGCGGCCGCGCTCGCCTATGGGACCGAGGGATTTCACGCCGTCACCAGCGAGGGAGCGCGCGCACTTGCCGTCGAGCGCACGCCGCGCCCGGTGCCGGACGTGGCGCTGACCGATCAGGACGGCCGCGCCTTCTCGCTCGGCGACTATCGCGGCGGCGCCGTGCTGGTGGATTTCATCTACACGCGCTGCCCGACCATCTGCACCGCCAATGGCGGCGATTTCGAGCGCGTGCTCGCGCGATTGGAGCGACGCCAGGCTCGCGGCAGGATCGACCTCGTGAGCATCAGCTTCGATCCGCAGAATGACGATCGCGAAGCGCTCAAGCGCTACGGTAACCGGTTCGGCGCGCAAGCGCCGCGCTGGCGCATCGCCGCGCCGGTCGATGGCCGCGGTCTCGCCGCGCTGCTGAAAACCTTCGGCGTCGTCGTCATCCCTGACGGCTTTGGCGGCTTCGTGCATAACGCCGCCGTCTATGCCGTCGACGCACATGGCCGTCTGGTGCGCATCCTCGACCCGGATGCCACCGAGCAAATTATGGCTGCGGCCGAACAGGCGGCCACGCCATGAACGGCCGTCCCGGCACGATCCGATCGCTGCTCGCGCTTGGACTTTTGGCGCTGCTATGGCCCAGCCCGCTGCGACACCTGTTGGAACGCGACATGGCGGTCCACATGATCGTGCAATTGCCGCTGCTGGCTTGTGGCGGTTTCCTGCTCGGGTCGGCGCTGCGTGCGCATGAGCCGCGTTGGCTCGCCGAGGCCGACTGGCTCGGCCTTCCCGGCCTCCTGCTCGTGATCTTCACCACCTCGTTTTGGATGCTGCCGCGCATGCTGGACGCGGCACTGGCCGATCCGGCGATCGACGGCGTCAAGTTCCTCAGCGTGGCGTCGTTCGCGGGACTGCCGCTGGCCCTGAGCTGGCGGCGCATGCCGGCGCTCGGCCGCGCTTTTCTGTGGGCCAATTTCATCCCGAAGCTCGGCGCCATCGGCGGCCTTTATCTTGCGGCGCCGATCAGGCTTTGCGCCTATTACCGCCTTGACCAGCAAGCCGCCGCCGGCTGGACGCTGATCGCGGTGGCGGTGGCACTGGCGATGGCGTGGTTTGTCATTGCCTTCGTCGGCGTACCGATGTCGCAGGCGCCCGCGCAGTCTTGCCGGGCGGGGAACGAAGCCGCATAAGGCGGCGTAACGCTCAGCGGCGCCAAATTTCGACACCGGAGGTCACCGATGCGCCTCACGCTGCACACCGATTTCGCGTTGCGCGTCCTGATTCAGGCTGCGCTCAACGATGGCGCGCTGACGCGAATCAACGACGTCGCGAAAAGCTTCGGCATTTCCAAGAATCACCTGATGAAGGTCGTGAACGATCTCGGTCAGAAGGGCTATCTCGACACGGTCCGCGGCCGCAACGGCGGCATCCGACTGATGCGCAAGCCGCACGACATCAATATCGGCCGGGTCGTGCGCGATACCGAGGATGAGCTTGCGGTGCTCGGCTGCCTCGATCAAACCGGCTATTGCCGTATCGAGCGGGTCTGCGTCTTGCGCGGTGCCGTGCGCAGCGCCACCAACGCATTCCTGGCGGTCTTGGACGGCTATACGCTGGCGGATCTGATCAAGCCCCACAAAGCGCTGTCCAATCTCCTTGCTCTCGACCGGCAGGCTGGCGTCCGGGCCGTCTAGGCGTCCGCGATACGTCGTGCCGCGGCGCCGCCATCGACCTCGCGCGGCCGCGGCGAATCCGAGTACGACGGCAGTCCGCCAACTACAGTCTTGCCGTCGAGCTTGCCGACGTCGTCACCGTGCTCACGGCGCTCGGCATCGGGCCAGCGGTCTTTGTCGGCAGCTTCCGCGGCGGGCTCATCACCATGCGCGCGATCCATCCGGCGGCGACAGTCGAGGCTATGGCGGCACGGCATCCGGGTCTGCAGGTCATCGCGGTGCCGGATCGGGGCCATGTCCCGGCGCTGGAGGGCGACCTCGTTGCCAAGGTGGCGGATTTCGTCGCTGCATGCGACAAGACGCGAGCCGCCCTTTGAGGGCGCACGAAAGGGCCTTTCGGGGCGACGATGGCGAACGGACCTTCGCATCCGGGCATGAGCGGCAGCCGCAGCGACGAGGCGCTGCAGCGGGCCATGTTTGCGTTAAACGGCCAACGGCCGAACGACGCGGAGCGGATTGCCGGCGAGGTTCTCAAGAAAGATCCGCGCCACGCCGGCGCGCTCTACATCCTCGGCTGTGCGCTGCTTGCCCAGGAGCGCGGCAAAGACGCCGTCGTGCCACTCGAAGCTGCCGCGCGTGGACGCCACGATCCGCAGATCGACACCCAGCTCGGGATCGCGCTGCGCGAAGCCGGCCGGCAGGAGGATGCATTGGCGCGGCTCAAACGCACAGCCAAGCGGCACCCGACCTTTGTGCCGGCACTGCACGAGCTTGGCCGCCTGCTGGTCGCCATGGGCAACTACGACGAGGCGATTGAGACGCTCAACCGCGCCGTCGAGCTTGCTCCACTGACGCCGCAGTTGTCCGTCCAGCTCGGCTATGCCTTGCTGTCGCGTCGAAGGTTCGCCGAAGCCAAGGTCGCCTTTGCTCGGGCCCTCGAAATTTCCCCTAATTCCGCCGACGCCTTGTTCGGTATCGCCAAAGCGCACCGCGACGGCGGTGAAAATCAGGCTGCCGCGCAGCATTTTCGGCATTATTTGACGGTCGCGCCGGACGATCAAGGCGGCTGGCTCCATCTCGCGCATTGCCTGCTCGAACTCGGTCAGATTGATGCAGCCCATGACTGCTTCCGCACCGCGGCACGCGGCGATCAACGGCGCTATGGCGCCGCGTTGAGCTCGATCGTGGCGGCAGGACGAGGGCGTTTCTGGCTCAAGCGAAGCGCGGCGGCTCGCTTTTTCCGCGGCGAATAATGGGTAGGGCGACGCAAGGCCGCAGCTCACATTCCTATCGCTTCGGCGAGCGGAACTGGTGGCGATAGACGCCGGACTCCTGCCCGATATCGAAGCGCGTTTTCGTCATGTCTCCGACCGCGTCGCCGGACAGCACCTCGAAGCGCTCGGTCCAGATTTCGCGCTTGACCGGAACGAACTGCGCGACCGGTGTGCCCTTGGGCAACACGCCATTGAAATTCACGTCATGCCAGTGTGCCGGGAAGTTGACGGAGGTACGGTGAAACCTGTCGCAGTCGACCAGTCCGGTCAGCGTCGTGAACGGCAGGTCGACGCGGTTGAAGGGATGGGTGAACAGCAGCGAATAGCCCGGCGGCGCCTCGATGTTCCAGAAGCAGTTGAACTTGATGACGAACTGATCCTCCCGGAAGAACGGCGAGCCGGTGACTTGGCTGGAATCGTGAAATCCGATCGGCGAGCGGGAAAAATCGCTGATAAAACCCGGCGCGAAGTCCCAGCGGAACTCGCCGTCGCGGACTTCGAGGTCCGTGACCAGCGGCATGAGATAACCGCAGGTCATGGCGTCGATGACCGGCGGACATTTTTTGATGGTCATGTCATTGACGCCCGTGGTCGGATTGAAGACCTGCTGCGGCATGGTTTTGAACCAGTCCGGCAGGCCGCGAACCGCCGGAATCGGATGCGGCAACAGGTTTTCGAGACCCGGAGGACAACGAAATTTCAGCGTCAACTGATTGGCCTGCTCCATGGTGTCCCTTGCACCGTCGCCGCGTCGGCCAAGCCCCAGAACGCGCATGCCGGCCGGTCCGCAGCGAACGGTGCAGGTCCGGCAATGAGCCGCGGCGAAGAAAAACCCCCGGCAGAATAGCTGCCGGGGGTCTGGAAGTCATGCCTCGATCGAGCGATCAGGGCAGGAAGTCGCGGTGCGCGCGAACGCTGACCATCCAGTTGCTCTGGGAGCCGACCTGCGTGGTCGCCGCACCGAACGCGGCAGCGCCAAGAGCGTTGGTCGTGGAGAGGGTGGCGCTCTTCATCTGCTGATAGAGCACCTCCACGCCGAGGTAGAA
>JASHQO010000259.1 GCA_030039105.1 Xanthobacteraceae bacterium | reverse complement strand
CAGGGCGTGGGTGAGAAAGAACGTCACGATCACCACGCCGATCAGGCTCGGGATCGCCATCGCCATGCGCTTGAGAGTCATCGTCAGCATCTAAGCCATCCGTCTCCTTCTCGTCATGGCCGGGCTTGTCCCGGCCGTCCACGTCTTGTTGATCGCGTGCGAAGACGTGGCTGCCCGGCACAAGGCCGGGCCTGACGGGACGTGGAGCTCACCCTTTCACGAACGCACGGTAATCGAGCCGGCGGTGAAACCAGTATTCGTAGCCGGTGATGTTCTTCTGCATCGCGACGTTGACGTAGGGCTGATAGAGCGGGATTCGCGGCATGTCGGCGAAGGCGAGATCGACGAAGCCCTTGACGTCCTTGTCGTAGCCATCCTTGTCGCCGCTTGCGGCGGCGGCGCGCGCGCCGTCGATGAAGCTGTCGATCGCCGGCGACTGGTAGTCCATGGTGTTGAAGATCGACTTGCCCGAGTGATAGCACCAGTAGAAAAAGTACTCGGGATAATCCAGCCAGCCCGAGAACACGTTGGTGAACAGCGGCATGGTCTTTTTGGTCAGCTCGGTGCGCCAGTTCGCGCCCGGCACCTTGTTGATCGTGGTCTTGATCCCGACCTGGGCGAGACTCTCCTGCACCAGCACGCAGATCGGCTCGTTGACGCCGGCGAAGCCGAGGTCGAACGAGATCGGCACGTTGATGTCGCCGGCGCCGGATTCGGCAAGCAGCTTTTTCGCTTTGTCGAGATCGGTGTTGAATTTGTGCGGCTGCGGCCACGCCACGTCGGTCGGCGCGTCGGCCGGCGCACCGAACATCGGCTTGGCGAGGCCGTACAGCACCGCATCCATGATCTTCTGATACGGAATGGCGTAGGCGACCGCCTGCCGCACTTTGAGATCGTTAAACGGCGGGTTCTGCACGTTCATGCCGATATATTGGATGCCGTTGGAATACGGCGTCGACACGATGGTGAGCTTGCCATCGGTCTTCAGCTCGGCGAAATCCTTGTTCGGCAGGTCGTAGGACACGTCGGCATCGCCGCGCTCGAGCAGCGCGCGGCGGTTGCCGGCGTCCGGCACCATGCGCCAAACGATGCGCTTGATCTTCGGCAGCGGGCCGCCCTTCCAGTTTTCGTTGCGCTCGAGCACGACCTGGGAGCCGGCGGTCCAGTTGGTGACCTTGTAGGCGCCGCTGCCGACGGTGTTGAGCTTGGTATATTCGAGGCCCCACGGATCCTGCGCGGTCGCCTTCGACTTGACCAGCTCGGAGTTGAGCACGCAGGGCACGATGACCGCGAGGTCGGGAACGGTGAGGCGGTCTTTCTTGAGAAAATCGACACGGAAGGTGTGCTCGTCGACGGCGACGAATTGCTCGGGCTTGGTCAACGAGCCGGCACTCATCTGAAAGGTCGGAAAGCCGCCGACGGTGACGGCGCGGTCGAACGACCATTTGACGTCCTTGGCCGTTACCGGCGTGCCGTCCTGGAAGGTGGCGTCCCTGCGCAGCTTGAAGGTCGCCGCCATGTCGCCGACGTCCATGTCCTCGGCAAGCTCCGGCTTGAACTTGGTCTTGTCGTAATAGGGCGTGCCGTTCGGCAGCGTCTTCATTTCGTGGCCGATCAGCCGGTCGTAGCAATTCCAGGATACTTCGTAGCCCGGCACGTTGGTGCCGACACCATGGATGTCGAGATTGTTCGGGCCGCTTTCGGAGACGATGAGCAGCGTCTCGGCATGCGTCTGCGCCTTGGCCGGCGACCACACGGCAGGCGCCGAAAAGGCGCTCGCGGCGGTGAGCGCGGTCATCGATTTGAGGAATTCGCGGCGCTTCATTGCGGGCTCTCCGAGCGGGGTGATCTGGAGGCTGTTCCGCAAGCCGCGTGCCACAGTGCGGCGCGCCGTTGCCGCAGGTTTTAAGTGGTTGAATCCGGGAAAACTCGACCTGGACCGGGCGGCGCCTGACCGCGGCATGAGCGGTCGGCGCCATGCGTCGCCCATTTCTTAGGCAGCGGTGCCGCCGCGGCGCGGCAATGGTCGCTCCGGCGCTGGCCCCGATCTTGCACATTTTTGGCTGCAGCGAGGCGGGAGATCGGGATGCCGCGCGTGAGCTTTGCCGCCGAGCCCCAGCCGCTGACCGTCGACCTCGACGGCGCGGCGCTCGTCATCATCGACATGCAGCGCGACTTTCTCGAACCGGGCGGTTTTGGCGCGGCCCTTGGCAACGACGTCTCGCGGCTGCAGGCGGCGGTCGCCCCGTGCCGCGACGTGCTGGATGCGGCGCGGCAATTCGGCCTCCTCGTTATCCACACCCGCGAAGGTCATCGTCCCGATCTGTCCGACGCGCCGCCGCACAAGGTCCAGCGCGGCGATCCGAAAAATCGCATCGGCGCGCCTGGGCCGATGGGCCGCATCCTCATTCGCGGCGAGCCGGGCCACGACATTATCCCCGAACTCCATCCGCGGCCCGGCGAACCGGTGATCGATAAGCCCGGCAAGGGCGCGTTCTATCAAACCGATCTCGAGTTGATGCTGCGCAACCACGCCATCGATACGCTGTTCGTCGCTGGCGTCACCACCGAGGTCTGCGTCAACACCACGGTGCGCGAGGCCAACGACCGCGGCTTCCGCTGCATCGTGCTGTCCGACTGCTGCGCCTCATATTTTCCGGAATTCCACGCGGCCGGCCTCGCCATGATCAAGGCGCAAGGCGGCATTTTCGGCTCGGTAACGGGATCGGCGGAATTGCTCGGATCGCTCGCGGCGGTGCCGCTGCAGAAAACGGCTTGATGCGATGACGGATGGGTCGAGGGAGAGTGCGCGCAATGACCGCAACAACTGACTTTCGTCCGAGGCTTTGGAGCGCCGGTGACTGGAACGCCTTCTTCGGCTTCGGCACCAACATTCTGGTCAACATGCTGGTGCTCACCGGGTTGCTGCGCTTCGTGCTGAAAATGCCGGAGGCGCTGGTGTTCGGCCGCATCCTGCCGGCGATGGGCCTGATGATGTGCCTGTCGACATTCTATTACGCTTACCTCGCCTATCGCCTGGCCAGGCGTACCGGCCGCAACGACGTCTGCGCACTGCCGTCGGGCATCAGCGTGCCGCACATGTTCATCGTCACCTTCGTGATCATGCTGCCGGTCGCGCTCAAGACCAACGACCCGGTGCAGGGTTGGGAGGCGGGCCTGGTCTGGGTGTTCTTCCAGAGTTTCATTCTGATGATCGGCGGCTTCATCGCGCCTTATGTGCGCAAGATCACGCCGCGTGCCGCGCTCCTTGGTACGCTCGCCGGCGTATCGATCACGTTCATCTCGATGCGCCCGGCACTGGAAATGTACCAGACGCCGGTGATCGGACTGACGTGCTTCGCCATCATCATGGTGAACTGGCTCGGCGGCTTCAAATATCCGAAAGGCATTCCGGCCGGCCTCGTCGCCATCGCCGTCGGCATGCTGGTCGCCTGGGGCTCGAATCTCGCCGGGCTCAACTACGGCGGCCTGAGCCTGAAAGGCGTCGGCGACGCCTTTGCCAATTTCGGCTTCTACGTGCCGCTGCCGGCGGTCAATCACGTGTTCTCCGGCTTCCACTATCTCGCCGTCATCCTGGTCACCGCAATTCCGTTCGGCGTCTACGATCTCGTCGAAGCGATGGACAATGTCGAAAGCGCGGAAGCCGGCGGCGATCCGTTTCCGACCACCCGCGTGCTCACCGCGGACGGCGTCGTCAGCCTGATCGGCTGCCTGATGGGCAATCCGTTCATCAACGCCGTCTATATCGGCCATCCCGGCTGGAAGGCGATGGGCGGCCGGATCGGCTATTCGGCCGCGGTCGGCATCATGGTGATCGTGCTGTCGTGGTTCGGCATCATCTCGCTGCTGCTCGCCGTCGTGCCGGTGGTCGCGATCTCGCCGATCCTGCTCTACATCGGCATGCTGATCGGCGCGCAGGCGTTCCAGACCACGCCGAAGGCGCATGCACCCGCCGTCGTGCTGGCGTTGACCCCGCATCTCGCAGCGTGGTGTCAGACCTTGATGGATGGCGCACTTGGCGTCGCCGGCACCAGCGCAGCGGCGCTCGGCTTCGATAAGCTCGCCGGCGTCGGCGTACTCTATCCTGGCCTCGCCACCATGGGCGGCGGCGCCATCCTGACCGGCTTGGTGCTCGCCGGCACCACGGCCTGCATCATCGACAAGAATTTTGTCAAAGCGTCGGTATTCGCCGGCTCCGGCGCCGTTCTGACCTTTTTCGGCTTCATGCACGGCGCGGCGGTCGGCATCGCGGTATCGCCGACTCTCGCCATTGCGTACGCCATCGTTGCGGTCTTCCTCTACTCCCTCAGCCGCTACCCGGCCCTGGCGCCGGCGCTGACGGGCCACGACGAGATTCTGGAGGCGACGCCGGCAGAGTAAAATGAACGGTGCGGGACGCGCACATCCCCGCACCATCATGCAACGCACTCCGCCTGACGCTAGGCAGCCTTGTCCTGCGCCTTCAGCCAGTCGTCGATGTCCTTGCGCACCATGTCCTTGGCTTGGCCGTAGCGCTGCTGGATCCTGCCTTCGAGCTGCTCGCGGTTACCGTTGATCTGCGTCAAGTCGTCATCGGTGAGTTGGCCCCACTTCTCCTTGATCTTGCCTTTAGCCTGCTTCCAGTTTCCTTCAATGCGGTTCCAATCCATCGTGATCTCCACTCGCGTATTGGGCTCGCGGGGACAACGTCGGCATCGGCCCGATCGTTCCGCCGGCCGCCGCTTGACTCGATCTGCCGCCGCCATGAAGCTTCGCCCGGCATGAGGGCGACGCAAAAAGACCGGCTGGAAACCAACCCTGCCTTCGGCAGCCGCAAGCTCAAGCTCGGCACGTTCCAGACCAATCTCGACTCCGGCTGCGTGATGTCCGGCCTCGACGGCCGGCTCGAGATCACCTGGCCGAACACGGTGACCTTGGCGCAGCTTGCCGATGACATGGACTTCGAAGCGCTGGTGCCGGTGGCGCGCTGGCGTGGGTTTGGCGGCGCAACCGATCCGCAGGGGCCGGGCTTCGAGACGTATACCTGGGCCGCCGGCATCGCCGGCGCGACGCAGGTTGCCGGCGTGATCTCGACCTCCCACGTTGCGCTCAATCATCCGATCGTCGCCGCCAAGCAGTCGACGGTGATCGATCACATTTCCAACGGCCGCTTCACGCTGAACGTGGTCAACGGCTGGAATTATCCGGAAATGGAGATGTTCGGCGTCTCGCTGCTCGGCCATGAGGACCGCTACGCCTGCGCCGAAGAGTGGCTCGGCATCGTCAAGCGGCTATGGACGCAGGACGAGCGTTTCGATCATGAAGGCCGCTTCTACAAGATCAAGGGCGGCTACCTGCAGCCGAAGCCGATCCAGCATCCGTATCCGGCGATCATGAACGCTGGGTCCTCTGAACGCGGCCGGCATTTTGCCTGCAAGCATTGCGATCTCGTCTTCACCAACATCCGCACCTACGACATGGCGACCCACACCGCGCACGTCGCCGCCTATCGCCGGCTGGCCCGCGAGGAGTACGGCCGCGAGGTGAAAGTTTGGACCAACGCCACGGTGATCCAGGCGGAGACCGAGGCCGAGGCGAAGGCGTTCTACAATTATTACGTCCATGAGAAGGGCGACTGGGTGGCGGCGCGCAACGTCATCGACACGATGGGCGCCGAGATCAACCAGCGCGACTATCCGGAGGAGCGCCGCAAGGCGATGTCGGAGATGATGATCTCCGGCTGGGGCGGATTTCCGCTGATCGGCACCAACGAGCAGGTGGTCGACGGTTTGGCGCGGCTGGCGCAGGTCGGCTTCGACGGCGTGCTGCTGTCGTGGCCACGCTACATCGCCGGCATGACGGAATTCCGCGACGTTACCTATCCGCTGCTCAAGCAGGCGGGGTTGCGCGGCTAGCCTGTAGCCCGGATGCAGCGAAGCGCAATCCGGGAACGATGGCTCGGCCGGAACGCTGCCCCGGATTTCGCCAGCGCCCCATCCGGGCTACATTATCTCCAACAATCCGGAGGGAACGCCATGGCCGCGCTCACGCAAAGCTACGTCAACGGCACCAGCGACGTGCCGCTGATCGGCGAGACGATCGGGCAGCTCTTCGACGCGGTCTGCGAGAAACACGCTTCGCGGCCGGCGCTGGTGGTGCGGCACCAGAAGGTGCGGCTGAGCTACGGCGAGCTGCGGCGCGAGGTCGATAGGCTCGCCGCCGGGCTATTGACGCTCGGGCTCGATCCCGGCGACCGCATCGGCATCTGGTCGCCCAACAACAGCGAATGGGTGCTGACCCAGTTCGCCACCGCCAAGGCCGGGCTGATCCTGGTCAACATCAACCCGGCCTATCGGGTGGCCGAGCTCGAATACGCGCTCAACAAGGTCGGCTGCAAGGCGCTCATCCTCGCCGAGCGCTTCAAGACTTCCGACTATATCGGCATGCTGCGCGAGCTCGCGCCCGAGCTCGGCCACGCCGCGCCCGGCAAGCTCGAAGCGGCGCGGCTACCGGCGTTGCGCGCGGTGGTGCTAATCGGCGACGGCTGGCATCCCGGCACGTTCAAGTTCTCCGACATCATGGCCCGTGGCGGCGAAGCCGAGAGCAAGCGCATCGCCGCGCTCGCCCCGCAGCTCCAATTCGACGAGGCGATCAACATCCAGTTCACCTCTGGCACTACCGGATTTCCCAAGGGCGCGACGTTGTCGCACCACAACATCCTCAATAACGGCTATTTCATCGGCGAGGCGATGAAGCTGACGCCGCAGGATCGGCTGTGCATCCCGGTGCCGCTCTATCACTGCTTCGGCATGGTGTTGGGCAATCTCGCCGCGCTGACCCACGGCTCCTGCATGGTGTTTCCCGGCGAGGGATTTGACCCGCTGGTGACGCTGCAGACGGTGGCCGAGGAGCGCTGCACCGCGCTGCACGGCGTGCCGACCATGTTCATCGCCCAGCTCGACCATCCGGAATTCGACCGCTTCGATCTGGCGTCGCTGCGCACCGGCATCATGGCCGGCTCGCCGTGCCCGATCGAGGTGATGAAGCGCGCGGTAGCAAAGATGCATCTCTCCGAGATCACCATCGCCTACGGCATGACCGAGACCAGCCCGGTCAGCTTCCAAAGCTCGACCACCGATCCGCTGGAGCGCCGCGTCGCCACCGTCGGCCGCATTCAGCCGCACCTCGAAGTCAAGATCGTCGACTTCAACGGCCGTGTCGTGCCGTCCGGCACGCCAGGCGAATTGTTGACCCGCGGCTATGCGGTGATGCTCGGCTACTGGGGCGACGAGGAGCGCACCCGCGAGGCGATCGACGCCGCGCGCTGGATGCACACCGGCGACCTCGCCACCATCGACGCCGAGGGCTATTGCAACATCGTCGGCCGCATCAAGGACATGGTGATCCGCGGCGGCGAGA
>JASHQO010000258.1 GCA_030039105.1 Xanthobacteraceae bacterium | reverse complement strand
GCCGCCGTCAGGGTGCGATGGTTGACCATCGATCCATTGCGCGGATGCCAGTGCGATCCGGTATGGCGAGCGAAGTGCTCGGCAGCCTGGTCGCGGAAGAATTCCATGACGTTGCGCCGCTCGACCAGCGTCACGCCCTCGGCGGTGAGGCGCTCCAGTTCGACCGAGCGGATCTCCGAGCCGTCCTGTTCACGCTGGCGGCGCCGCTGCGCCTGCTCGTTGTCGTCGAGCTCGCGCTCGATCCGGCCGTTGGCGCGGTGAAAGAGATTGACGGTCGACCACAACAGGTCTTCGAGGTCCGGTTCGAGGCGGGTGTCGGTCAGGGTCGCCACGAGCGCATCGAAGATGTCGGCGACGGCGCCGGCGACGGTGCGGGCTTCGGGAAGCGGCCGCGGATCGGGTTCGTCCTGGAACGGACGATAGCCCTTGAGTTGCAGTTCGGTGAGGACATGGTCGGTCGGCGATGCGGCGTGGAGTTCCTGGTCGTCGTCATGGTCGGTCATCATGGGGTGCTTCCTTCTGTCGGATCGGCCGCGCCCATCGCGGCCTTCGTGGCGACCAGAAGGCGGCAGGCGGACCGGCCCTGCACCGCGGCGCGGAGCGCAGCGGCCGGAGCGAAGCGGAGGATGGCGGAGGCCGGCTATTTTGCTTCGCGATGCAAAGCGCGCCGTCGCTCTCTGTATAATGTGAGCAATCTCGGCGGCGCGCGGCGGAAAATAGCCGGCCGCAGGCATTGCCGGGGCGGGCCGCTTGCCGCAAGGTCGCCCTCTCAGAAGGCCGTGGCGCGGCCCCCTCCGCAGGAAGCCCCTGACCGGCTGACCGATGACGCCAGAGGGACCTGCTCGGCGCGATCTCCGTTCCGGCCACCACCTCACAGACGCATGAAGCGGACGACATCCTCCGGGACGAGTTGCACCCGGACTGCCGCCCGCAGCGCGTCGATACCAAGGCGGCGGAGATCGTCGTTGAAGTCGTCGCCTTGCGGTGACAACGCCACCGCATCGATCCGGGCCTCATGGGCGCGGTCAAACAGACTGGCCATCGCGCCTTGCCCTGCGGGATCGTTGTCGCGAACGACATAGAGCCGATGCAGGGTCGCCGGGATCAGGATGGCGGCGAGATGCGCGGCCGAGAGCGCCGCCATCATCGGCATGTCGGGCATGACGCAGCGAAGCGACAGTATGGTCTCGATGCCCTCGCCTGCGGCCGCAATGTCGCGCGCCGTGCCGAAGCGCACAGCATTGCCCAGCAGATCGCCCATCGCACGCCGTGGCGTCGAGATCGGCGCCTTGCCGAGGCTGATGGGATCGAAGCCGGTCGGATCGAGCCAGGTCCGCTGTGCGCCGGTGATGCGGCCGTCGAGGTCGGTGACGGCCGCGACCATTGCCGGCCAGGTTGCGATGGGTGTGTCGCGATCCAGCCGATAGTAGCAGCGGGGGTGGAAACGCACACTTCCGGTTCCGCGCAGAAGCGTAATGCCGCGTCTGTGCAAATACGTTTCCACGAGTGTGCCCGCAATCGGCTTCGACATGGCGAACAGGCGTCGTGCGGCTTGTGGCGATCCGGCCGGCGCTGGCGACAGGCGCGGCCCGCTCGCAGGATCGGGTTGCGGCCGCGGCAGGCTGAGAAAGCGCCGGGCTTCGGCTTCGATGTCGTGGAAGTCATCGAGGCTGCAAACATGACCGATGACATCGAGCAGGTCGCCATGCTCGCCGGTCGCGGCGTCGGTCCATTTACCGGCGGAACCCTTGCTGGATTCGGGGCCGCTGAGGCGCACGAACATCGAGCGCCCCGGCGTGTTGTTGACGTCGCCGATCAGCCAATATCGGCCGGAGCGTCGGCCGTTGGAAAGATAATGTCGGCACACCGCCTCGGCCTCACGCGCGAGGCGGCGCGCCAGTTCGCCCGCATATCCCGGCATGGTCAGGCTTCGCGCTCGCAGACGCGTGCGATCGGATAGCGGTCGAGCATCTTCGCGAGTACGTCGACACCGGCGTGGTCGGTCGGAACGAACATGCGCAGCTTCCACGAGATGATCTCGTGGAACACACCGTAGGCCGAGAGCCGGTCGCGCATGGCATCGGTGAAACCGGTGAGCTCGATGCGGTTCGCGCCCATCACCCGCACGCGGCGGAGTTGGAGGCCTTCAGCGAGATCGAGGATTGTCTTGCCGTCGAGCAAGGCCGCAAGCGCGGCCCCGGGCGTGAGCGTTGGAACGCCGGTCTCGGTCGCATTTGCGGCCCAGGCCGGCGATGCCTTGCGGCCAATGATGCGTTCGCCGTCGTCGGTCTGGAGCCGATAGATTCGCGTCGAATCGTTCGGCAGACGCTTCCAGATCGGCAGCAGGAGACCTGTGACGATATGGATCTCGCTGTCGGTGAACGCCGGCACATCGGCGAACTCGGCCGACCAGATGCGGACGAAGCTCTCACGATCGGCCTCGCGCCAATGGGTCTGCGGCATGGTTGCGAGCGCCATGACTGGCTGCTCCATCGGCCGGACGAGCCGCACGCGACGTTCGACCTGGCCGTCGTCGAGCATCACGCTGCGAGCCGGCACCTGGACGGCGGCACGTCCGGACTGCCTGTTGACGAGCAGCATGGCGCGGGGATCGGAGAGCCGATCCAGCGCTTCGTCGAGCGTGACTGGATGGTTGCGCTGGCGTTGTGTAATCGTGAGAAGCCGCGTCTCGGCCGCCGTACCGGGATGGGTATAGACAGTCTGTCGAGAGGTGACGGTGAAGCTCTCTGCCGTCAGCGTTTCAAGACCGACATCGTAAGTGCCCGATGCGATCGCGCCTTCGATCCGCGCTGCCAGCAACTGCTCGAAGGCCACGAACAGAATGTTCTGCAGATCGATGGTCAGCGCGAGCAACCTATTCAGGAAGGTCGTAATCGCCGGCATATCATCCTTGATGCCGTTGGCGTCGGTCAGCTTCAACCCGGTCGCGTCCTCGAACGTCTGAAGCGAGCAACCCTCGACCTTGCCTCGCACCAGCAGGAGATAGAGCTGGCGCAACGCGTCGCGTGCGTATTGGCTTTCAAGGTTGTCCTCGGCGCGGAATAGGCCCTGGCCGCCGGTCTGGCGTTGGCCCTTGGTGATGGCGCCGAGGGTGTCCAACCTGCGGGCGATCGTCGACAGGAACCGCTTCTCGGCCTTGACGTTGGTGGCAATCGGCCGAAACAGCGGCGGTTGCGCCTGGTTGGTGCGGTTGGTGCGGCCAAGCCCCTGAATGGCGGTATCGGCCTTCCACCCTGCTTCCAGGAGATAGTGTATGCGTCGCCGCCGGTTCCGCGCCGACACGTCGGCGTGGTAGCTGCGCCCGGTGCCGCCGGCGTCTGAAAACACCAGGATGCGCTTCACATCATCCATGAACGCTTGCGCTTCGGCGAGATTGGCCGAACCAGCGCGGGTCTCGACCATGAGACGGTCGATGCGGTCGGACCCGGTCTTGCGGACAATGCGGCGAGACCGTCCCGTCACTTCCGCCACCGTCTCCGTGCCGAAGTGCTGTACGATCTGGTCGAGCGCGCCATGCACCGGCGACAACGACGCAAGCTTTTCGATCAGGCGCTCGCGGCGCGCGAGAGCATCCCGGCATTGCACCGGCTGGCCGTCGCGGTAGACCGGCCGTGACGACAGGTTGCCCTCGTTGTCGGTGTACGGCTCGTAGAGCTGGGTTGGGAAGCTGTGCGCGAGATAGTCGAGGACGTATTCGCGCGGCGTGATGTCGACCTGGACGTCGCCCCACTCCTCGGTCGGAATCTCGGCAAGCCGGCGTTCCATCAGGGCCTCGCCGGTCGAGACGATCTGTATCACGGCGGCATGGCCGGCCTTCAGGTCGCGCTCGACGGAGGCGATCAGCGTCGGCGTCTTCATCGCGGTGATGAGATGGTTGAAGAAGCGCTGCTTGGTGCTTTCGAAGGCCGAGCGCGCCGCGGACTTGGCCTGGGCGTTCAGCGTGCCGGTCTTGCCGGTGACGTTGGCCGCCCGCATCGCGGCATCGAGGTTGTTATGAATGACCGAGAACGCGCCCGCATACGCATCGTAGATGCGGATCTGCTCGTCCGTGAGCTTGTGCTCGACCAGTTCGTATTCGACGCCCTCATAGGAGAGCGAGCGTGCCGCATAGAGACCGAGCGCCTTAAGGTCGCGGGCCAGCACCTCCATCGCGGCGACGCCGCCGGCCTCGATCGCTTCGACGAACTCCGCGCGTGTGGCAAACGGAAAGTCCTCCCCGCCCCACAGGCCGAGACGCTGTGCATAGGCGAGGTTGTGGACGGTCGTGGCGCCGGTCGCTGAGACGTAAAGCACACGCGAATTCGGCAAGGCGTGCTGCAACCGCAGGCCCGCACGGCCCTGCTGCGAGGCGGCCTGGTCGCCGCGCTCGCCCTCGGATCGCGTGCGGGACAGGCTCTTGCCGCCGGCGGCGTTCTGCATCGCATGCGATTCATCGAAGACGATCACGCCATCGAAGCTTGCCTCTGTCTGCGAACTGGGGGCATCGTTAAGCCAGTCAACGATCTGCCGGACACGCGAGGCCTTGAAGTCCTGATCTTGATCGCCCTGGCGCGCATCCGACCGCAGCGTTGCGTAGGTGGTAAACAGGATTCCCTCGGCGAGCCGGATCGGCGTGCCCTGCTGGAAGCGCGAAAGCGGCGTGATCAGGAGCCGCTCCATGCCGAGAGCCGACCAGTCGCGCTGGGCGTCCTCGATCAGTTTGTCGGACTTGCTGATCCAGACCGCGCGACGGCGGCCTTGAAGCCAGTTGTCGAGGAGGACGCCGGCGACTTGGCGGCCCTTGCCGGCGCCGGTGCCGTCGCCCAGGAACCAGCCGCGCCGGAAATGAACGGCGTTCTCGGCATCGTCGCGCGCTGCGGTGACGACGTCGAAGGTCTCGTCCACGTTCCAGGAGCCGGCAAGGTAATCGGAGTGAGCCTCGCCCGCATAGATGACGGATTCGAGCTGGGCGTCCGAGAGCAGTCCATCGGTAATGAGGTTCACCGGCACATGCGGGCGATAGGTCGGCACGGGAGGCGCGACCGATGCCATCGCGGCCGACTGGACAAGATTCGTCGGATGCGCTTTCGCGCCGGGAATACGGATCGACTGAAGTGCGTATTCCTCATAAAGCGCATCCGTGATTTTACGGCTTTCCGCGGGCGCCCATGCGGCTGGCTCATAGGCGAGCTCGATCCCTGTCGGATCGATTGTTGATCCCGTAGACGCCGATGCGCGGCGGACAACATAAGCGCGCACTGTTCGCGGAACGACTGGAGATGAAGCTGCCGGCGTGGAAACCGGACTTGTGGTCGGCAAACGCGGCGGAACGCATTCGCCGATCCACTTCAGGAGCGTGCTGACATCCGGCACGATGCCCGGC
>JASHQO010000257.1 GCA_030039105.1 Xanthobacteraceae bacterium | reverse complement strand
CCGCTGCGGTTGATCACGGTGCCCGGCTGCTCGATGTCGATGCCGTCGAGCGCAGTGGCAAAGCGGTTGGAATAGCTTTCGCGCCGCTGCTCGCCGTCGGTGACGATGTCGAGCCCGGCGCGCTCCTGGTCGCGGATGGCGAGGATAGTGGCGTCGTCCTGCGCCGCTTCGAGCTTTGCCGGCGGCACCAGCCACAGATCGTCGGCGCGCACCCGCGGCACCTGCTTCGACAGCTTGTCGCGGTCGATCAGCCAGTCCGGCTGCGGGTAGGAGCCGACGAGGGAGGTGGGAAACAGCATGGCTTTGTCTCCCATTCCCCGTCGAAAATTCAAGCTCTCCCGCGGGGGGAGATCGTTCAGCTCTTCAGCGCGTTGGCGTACGGATAGATCAAGGTGCCGGTCTTCTCGTCGGGCGGCGTGATCACCGTCTGGTAGCTCATGCCGCGCCAGGTATCGAGGTTCGCGGCATCGGTGAGGTCGTGATACTGCACCTGCAGCATCCCCGACTTGGTCCACTCGCCGTCTTTGCCGAACTTGATGCCGGCCGCCATGATGGTGTCGAACGAGTGGTTGCGCAGATAGTCGGCGACCTTGTCGTCGTTGATGCTCTTGGCGCCGGTGACGGCGGCGCCCAGCACCTGCAGATAGGCATAGCCCCAACCGCCCAGATAGTAGCCGAGCGGATCGACGCCTTCGGACTGGGCGCGGGCCTGGTACTTCTTGAAGAAGTCGGCGGCCGGCGCCATCAGCCTCGGCGACGGCACCCAGGTCTCGTAATTGGTCACGCCGTTGAGCTTGGATTTCAGCTTGTCCTTGAACACCGTGGCCTGCAGGCCGACCATGGCGCCGCCCAGCATCTTCGGCCTGAGCCCAAGCTCGTTGGCCGACAGCAACAGGCCGACCGAGCTCAGCGGATAGGAGCAGAACACCACGAGGTCGGCATTGGTTGCCTGGATGGCGCGCACGATCGGCGAGAAGTCGGTCGTGTTCGGCGGATAGGTCTTGTCGTAGACGCTGCTGAGGCCGAATTTCTTGACGTTGGCGCGCGCCCCCTCGGCGGCATTGCGCGAGAATTCGGCGTCCTCGGCGGCGATCGCCACCGTCGCCGGCTTCGGATTCTGCGCCACCGCCGTCTGGAAGAAGCCTTCGGTGAAGGATTCCTTCGGAGTCGGGCCGGACGGCAGCATCGAGAAATATTTCGGATAGTGGAATTCGCTGTTGGCGGCCAGCGCAAACAGGCTGATGAAAACCTTGCCCTTCTGCATCACCACCGGGATGGCGGGCGCCACCATATTGGTCGCATAGGGGCTAACCACGAGGTCGCACTTATCGACGTCGAGCAGCTTGGTGTAGATGCCCGGCACCGTCGACGGGTTGGACTGGTCGTCATAATCGACGACCTGGACCTGGCGGCCGAGCAGCCCGCCCTTGGCGTTGACGTCCTCCTGCCAGATTTTGGCTCCGAGCAGGGCCTGCTTGCCGTTGGCAGCGAGCGGGCCGGTCAACGACATGCTGAAGCCGACCTTGATCGGCTCGCCGCCGCCTTGGGCAAAGGCGCGTGCCGTCAATGCCGGCGCCGCGAGCGCCGCGCCAATCCCGGCATTCACGCCGCGTCGGGTTATGGGTTGAGACATGGTTTTTCCTCCACAAAGCGGTTCTTCGTTCGGGGCGCCGATCGGGGCCGATGTTTATACGTCAGTGTCGGCATACGTCAGTCAGTATCGGCAGGCGTCAGTGTCGGCGAAAGACGGGGCGGGAAACAGATGGCTCTGTGTCCCACCCCCCCTCAATGCGCACAGATGCTGACGCTCCGCAAGCGAGGCGGCCCGATCTTAGCGGCCCGGTCTTAGCGGCCCGGTCTTAGCGGCCCGCGTGCGACCGCCGAGCCCAGGCCGTCGCGAGCCCCCCTTGCCTGCCGGCGCGGCTTCGATCTACTCTGAGTGGCCCTATTCGGGACGCACGAGGGCCGGCGCAAGACCGGACCCTGCGAGCGATGTGAAAGGGAACGACCATGGCGTGGACAACTCCGACTCTCGTCGAAATCTGCATCGGCCTCGAGATCAACGGCTACCTGCCGGCCGAGTTCTGATCCGCAACGTTCGTCCTCGCGATCCCCTTGGATGGGGCGCAAAGTGGCTCGCCTTGCCGCCATCGTTCTCGGTGCCGCGGCGGGCGGAGGCTTTCCGCAGTGGAATTGTCGATGCGCCGTCTGTCGCCTGGCCTGGGCCGGCGACAAACGCGTCAAGCCGCGGACCCAAGCGAGCCTCGCCGTTTCGGCTGACGGCGAGCGCTGGATCCTGCTCAACGCCGCGCCCGACCTGCGGGCGCAAATTCATGCGAACCAAAGCCTGCATCCGCGCGGCGAAGGGCGCGGCAGCCCGATTGCCGGCGTGGTGCTGACCGGCGCCGAGATCGACCAGACCGCCGGACTGCTCAGCCTGCGCGAACGCGCGCCGTTTGCGCTCTATGGCACCGCGGCGACGCTGGCAGCGGTCGCCGACAACCCGATGTTCTCGGCGCTCGCAGCGGATGTGGTGGCGCGCCGCGCCGTCGTTCCCGGCGAGCGCTTCGATCTCGGCGGCGACATGACGGCGGCGCTGTTCATCGTTCCCGGCAAGGTGCCGCTTTATCTCGAAGGCGACGATCCCGACACCGCGACTGAAACGTCGGCCAATGTCGGGGTGGAAATCTGCGTCGGCACCGCGCGGCTCGCTTACGTGCCGGGCGCGGCGGCGGTCACGCCGGCGGTGCAGGATCGCCTCGCCCGTGCCGACGTCGTCATGTTCGACGGCACGCTGTTCAGCGACGACGAGATGATCGCGACCGGCACCGGATTGAAGACCGGCCGCCGCATGGGCCACATGCCGCTCGACGGTCCGGACGGCTCGCTCGCCGCGCTGTCGGGCTTGCGCGCGCGGCGCATCTTCGTGCACATCAATAACACCAATCCGATCCTGATCGACGGCTCGCCCGAACGCGAACGGGTCGTGGCGGCCGGCTGGGAAGTCGCCGAAGACGGCCTGGAGGTCGTGCTGTGAAGCTGATGACGCCGCCGGAGCTGGAAGCCGCGCTGCGCGACATCGGTGCCCGGCGCTATCACCGGCTGCATCCGTTCCACGAACTGCTGCACGGCGGCCAATGCAGCAAGGGCCAGGTCCAGGCCTGGGCGCTCAATCGCTACTATTACCAGGCGACGATTCCGGCCAAGGACGCGAGCCTGATCGCGCGCTGCGACGATGCCGCGACGCGCCGCGAATGGCGCAGCCGCCTGGTCGATCATGACGGCGAACGCGAGGGTGAAGGCGGCATCGCGCGCTGGCTCAAGCTCACCGACGGGCTCGGTCTCGACCGCGACTACGTCATGTCGCTGCGCGGGCTGTTGCCGGCGACCAGGTTTGCCGTCGAGGCCTACGTGCATTTCGTTCGCGAAAAAACGTTGCTGGAGGCGATCGCCTCGTCGCTCACCGAGTTGTTCTCGCCGCAGATCATCTCGGAGCGCATCGACGGCATGCTGAAAAGCTACAAGTTCGTCACGGCGGAGACGCTGGCGTATTTTTCACAGCGCCCGCCGCTGGCCGAGCGCGACTCCCGGTTTGCCCTCGACTACGTCAAGCGTCACGCCCGCACCCCCGGCGAGCAGCAGCAGGTTCTGGCTGCGCTGGTGTTCAAGTGCGACGTGCTGTGGGCGATGCTGGACGCGCTCTACCATGCCTACGTGGCGCCCGGACAGATTCCGCCCGGCGCCTTCATTCCGGAGGACTAGTGCGGTGAGCAAAACGCCGCCCGCCATCGCCGCCGATGCCCGGCCGCGGCTGCCGCGCGGGGTGCGCCTGGTCCATAGCGAGGCGCAAGGCGGCTGGGTATTGCTGGCGCCGGAGCGGGTGTTCAAGGCCGACGCCGTCGCCGCCGAGATCGTCAAGCGTTGCACCGGCGAAGCGACACTGGCGGCAATAGTCGACGACCTCGCCAGAAGCTTCAACGCGCCGCGCGAGCGCATCCTGGCGGACGTGACGGCGATGCTGCAATCGCTGGCCGACAAGAAGCTGTTGGAGCTGTGACGTGGCCGAGGCCGGGCGCGTGCCGTTGCACACCCCCCTCGGCCTCCTTGCCGAGCTGACCCATCGCTGCCCGCTCGGCTGCCCCTATTGCTCCAACCCCCTCGCGCTCGAGCCGCGCGACGGCGAGCTCGATGCCGCGACCTGGGCGCGGGTGTTCGGCGAGGCCGCGGCGCTTGGCGTGCTGCAGGTGCATCTCTCCGGCGGCGAACCGGGCGCGCGGCGCGACCTGGTCGAGATCACGGCGGCCGCGCACGACGCCGGCCTCTACACCAATCTCATCACCTCGGCGGTCGGCATCGCCGCCGACACGCTGCACAAGCTGGCCGACGCCGGCCTCGATCACGTGCAGATTTCGATCCAGGACGGCGCGCCGGAAAGCGCCGACCGCATCGCCGGTTACGACGGCGCCTTTGCCCGCAAGCGCGCCCTCGCCGCCGCAGTGGTGGGCTTGAAAATCCCGCTCACCGTCAACGTCGTGGTGCATCGCGCCAATATCGATCGCATCGAAGCCATGGTGGCGCTGGCGCTGGCGCTCGGCGCCGGCCGGGTCGAGGTCGCCCACGTGCAGTATTACGGCTGGGCGCTGCGCAACCGCGCGGCGCTGATGCCGAGCGCCGAACAGGTGACGCGCGCCGCCACCGCGGTGGAACGGTTGCGCAAGCGGCATCACGGCGAGATCGTCATCGATGCCGTGGTGCCGGATTATTACGCGCGGCTGCCGAAGCCGTGCGTCGGCGGCTGGGGCCGGCGCTCGCTCAACGTCACGCCGTCGGGAAAAGTGCTGCCGTGCCACGCCGCAGAATCGATTCCGGGCCTGGAATTCTGGTCGGTGCGCGAGCACTCGCTCGCCGAGATCTGGAACAGCTCGCCGGCTTTCAACGCCTTCCGCGGCACGGCCTGGATGAAGGAACCGTGCCGTAGCTGCGCCCGGCGCGAGGTCGATTTCGGCGGCTGCCGCTGCCAGGCCTTCGCGCTCACCGGCGATGCTGCCGCGACCGACCCGGTCTGCCACCTGGCGCCGCATCATGCGGACGTGGCCGCGCTTGCCGCCGCGCAGGACGACGCACCCTACGCCTACCGGCACATGTGACCGAACCGTTCCGTTCACTTTCCGTCGAGACGCGCGCAAGCCGATTGCACGCGGGGGCCGAAATGTCGGAGACTGCCACCCAAGGAAGCCGGCAGGGACCGGACTTTCCGTATCGGGAGGACGTCATGGAATATCGCGTACCGCGCGGCCCGTTGCTGGCCGCGACATTCGCTTTGCTGGCCACGACGGTGCTGGCCCAGGACAAGCCGGCGCTGCCGCCCGGCTCGCCGCTGATCGGCCGACCGGACAACAACCCGGCCGCCGAGAAGCTCGCGCCGGTGCCGGCGCCGCCGCTGGCCGCCGCCGCCGACAAGATCCCGCTCGACAAGTTCAAGGCGCCGAAGGGCTTCAACCTCGAGCTCTACGCCAGCGGCATGCCCAATGCGCGCTCGATGACGATCGACGAGAAGGGCACGGTGTTCGTCGGCTCGCGCCTGCAGGACAAGGTCTACGCCATCACCAACAAGAACGGAAAGCGCCAGGTCCACGTGCTGGTGTCCGGGCTATATCGGCCGAACGGCGTCGCCTACAAGGACGGCACGCTCTACATCGCCGAGCTGTCGCAGATTTCCAAGATCGAGCACGTCGAGGACCAGATCGACAAATCGCCGAAGCCGGTCGTGATCTACAGCGACCTGCCGAAGGACGAGGCCCACGGCTGGAAATATCTGGCCATCGGCCCGGACAACAAGCTCTATTTCGAGGTCGGCCAGCCCGGCAACAACGTGCTGCATGACGACGCCCACGGCCAATTGCGCCGGCTCAATCTCGACGGCTCCGGCGCCGAGAAGATCGCCTTCGGCATCCGCAACACGGTCGGCTTCGACTGGAGCCCAAAGACCCACGAGCTCTACTTCACCGACAACGGCCGCGACTGGCTGTCGGAGGATCTGCCCAACGACAAGCTCAATCGCATCACCAAGCTCGGCCTGGATTTCGGCGAGCCGTATTGCCATCAGGGCAACATCCCCGACGTCGAGTTCGGCTGGGGTCACGATTGCAAGGACTACGTGCCGCCGGTCGCGCTGATGGGGCCACATGCCGCGGCGCTCGGCATGAAGTTCTACACCGGCACCATGTTCCCGGCCGAATATCGCGGTCAGATCTTCGTCGCGCGCCACGGTTCGTGGAACAGGACGAAGAAATTCGGCGGCGATATCGCGCTGGTCAAGCTCAACAGTGACGGCAGCGTGAAATCGGTCGAGCCGTTCGTCACCGGCTTCCTGCAGCCCGACAACAACTATATCGGGCGGCCGGTCGACGTCATGAACATGCCGGACGGCTCGCTGCTGATCTCCGACGATTGGAACGGCGCGGTGTATCGGCTGTCCTACGGCCCGAACGCCAAGCTGGCGGGCCGCTAAGCACGGTCTTAGGACGACACGGCCGAGGGCGAAAAAGTCGCCCTCGGCCAATCTTTTTCAGGCAAAGGGAGGCGCGTGGTGCGCAAGCTCGTCGCTGTTGCTTTGGCGTTCGCAAGCTTCGCGGTGCTGCCGGCGACGGCGCAAACGGTGAAGGAGCGGCTACCGACCTGCCTCGCCTGCCACGGCGAGAACGGCCAGTCGCAGACGCCGAACGTGCCCTCGCTCGGCGCCCAGCAGGCGTTCTACGTCACGGTGCAGCTTTTGATGTTCCGCGAGAACATGCGCGTCGCCACGCCGATGAACGACATGACCAGGAGCTTGACCGACGACGACTTGAAAAGCTTCGCCGCGATCATTTCCACGCTGCCGGCGCCGCAGCCTGCGACCGGCCCGGTGGACGAGGCCCGCATGCAGCGCGCCCGAGCGCTGGTCGAGCAGAACCGTTGCAACTTCTGCCACAAACAAGACTTCGCCGGCCAGGACAACGTGCCGCACATCGCCGATCAGCGCGAGGATTATCTGGTCAAGGCGCTGCGCGGCTACAAGGACAATTCCCGCCACGGCTACGACGCGTCGATGGCCGACGTCATCGCGCCGATCACCGACCCGCAAATTCTCGATCTCGCCTATTACATCGCGCGGGTGAAGTGAGGCGCGGCGGCGCCCGCTTTCAGCATTTGCAGGACTTCAACGCGCCCGCACGCAATTGGCGGCGCTGCAGTTGCGGACATTGAGCGCCCGCCAGCCGCCGATCTTATTGCACGTTCCGGGCGGGCAATAGCCGGAATGCGGATAATCCCACCACCTGGCGAAAGCCGGGGTCGTGATTGCGGTGTCGAAAACCAGCAGCGCGGCGACGATGGCCGCTGCGGCAAGGAAACACAGTCTGCTGCTCATGGCACTACTCCCTCTATCAGTCGACTCGGTTGAGCAAGACGTCCTTGCCGAACTGGTGCCGGACCAGCTGCGTAGCCTTCCCTGTCGGGTCGGTGACGAAGCTGAACTGCGCCGGGATTTCGGTGGCGAAGAAATCACGGTCCGCATAAGGATAAATGGCGTGGCGCATATAGCCCGTGGTCTGCATGAACATCTGATTGCCGTCGCGGCTCACGGTGATCTCCAGCTTGTCGTTGAGATAACGACCGACATACTGGTCGATCACCCGCGGATCGATGGCGATTACCATGTGCGGCTCGCGTTGCTCGTTCATCTTGCGATCGATGGTCTGCGCCAGTCCGGCGTCGACCCGCTCGGCGGCGCGGTCGCGTCCGTTCTGGTGCAGGATGACGGCCGTGGTCTTGCCGTCGGCGCCGACCACGAAGGTCAGCTGCGCGGCGACGATGGTGTAGAAGAAATCGCGATCCGAATAGGGATGGATCTCGTAGGTCTGCTGGCCGGTCAGGCGCGCGAACAGCTTGTTGCCGTCGCGGGTGACCGTGAAAATGAGCCGCGGGGTGAGCTGATAGGTGCCGACATAGCCGTCGAGCAATTTCGGATCGATGGCGACCTCGGCATGGGGCGTCCGCTCGGCATTAAGCCGCTGCATGAATTCCGCCACCGCCCGCTCGCCATCCTCGTTGCTCAGCCGCTCCAACGTTTCCGTCTTTCCCATCTGATGATGAACGACGCGGACCACGGCACCCGAAGCGTCGGTGATGAAGCTGTTTTGCTGCGCCCCGACGGTCAGGAAGAAGTCGTGATCGGTGTACGGGAATTCCGGCACGGGTTGATTGCCGGCCCGGCGCGTGAGCAGGTGATCGCCGTCGCGCGTGACGATCATGATCGAGCCGGTCTCGGTATTGCGGTAAAACCCGGCATAGGCATCGAGCAGCTTCGGATCGAGAGCGACCGCCTTGTGTGGCTCGCGCTGGCGCTCGAGCTCGGTCTTGTTGGCCGGCGCGGCGCTGCTGATGGAAATCGCCGTCGCCAGCGCCAGCGGCGCGACGCCCGCCGCGTAGGTCGCCCGTCGGCGCCAATCCGGTGCCAGCGGCTGTTCGGCTTGGGCGAGGATGCGCTCGATGCGCCCGCGCATGGTCGACGGCCGCGCCATGGCGACGCCGCCGAGCATCGGCGCCGAGCGGCGCGCCATTTCGAGCAGGACGGCGGCATAGCCGGGCCCGTCGCCGAGTGTTTCCAGCGCTGCATCGTCGCTGGTCAGCTCGGCCAGGTTCGCCAAGTGGCGGTGCAGCCACCAGCACAGCGGATTGAACCAGAACAGCGCCCGATTCAGTTGCGACAGCGCCAGGACGTAGAAGTCGCCGCTGGCGATATGGGCGCTCTCGTGGGCCAGCACCGCGCGCTGTGTCGCGGCCGTCCAGGCGCCACAATCCGCCGGCAGCAAGATGCGCCCGCCAACGGTCACCGGCGAGGAGATCGCAGCGCTCAAACGAACGCGACCATCGAGCACCCAGTTGTCTGCAATCGGCCGGGCGCCGCGGATCAAGTGCCAGGACAGCAAAAGGCCGACCAGCAGGCGCAACAGCAGCGCTGCCGCGACGACGACATAGACGAGCGTCAGCCAGAACCGCCACGCCGACGGATGGACCGCAGCCGCGTCAGGGTGCGCAGCCGTCGCGACCGCGGGTGTCACGATCCCAATCGCGTCGGCTGCCGGGCCGGGGAGCGCGGTGTCGGGCAGATTGGCGAACGGCAGCGGCAGATCGATCGGCAAGGGAATCGTGATCAGCGCATAGCGCTGCAGGATCGGCATGGCGAGCGAAGCCACCAGCACCGCGGACCAGGCGGCGAGCAACAGCTGCGGGTGACGGACGCGCAACAGGCGCAAACCAAGCGCGACCAGGAGCGCGAGAAGTAACGTGCGCAGCGACGCACCGGCCAGTGCTTCAAGCATCACTTGCCTCCCTTGGCCCTCTCGATCCGCTTTGCCAGTTGCTCCAGCGTTTTCGCGTCCAACATGCGGGCGTCGGCCATGCCGACCAGCACGTCTTCGAGCGAGCCGTTGCAGAACCAGTCGACGATGCCCTGCACGGCGCGCGCCGCGACATCCTGCCGGGACGCGGCGGCATGAAATACGAAAGTGCGGCCGGACACGGTGTGGTTGACGTAACCCTTGTCCTCCAGGCGCCGCAGCACGGTGCGCACGGTGGACTCCTTCGGCTTGCGCTCAAGCTGCTCGCGGATCGCCTCCGCCGTGACCTCGCCACCGTTCCACACCAGTTGCATGACTTCGCGCTCAAGCTCGCCGAGGTCGGGCATTCGATCGTTCATATTCATGTTACCTTCCATAACGCTACGCATCGTAGCATTTAAACCGCAGTCATGCAAGCGGGCAAAATCCGCTGGCTGGTCTGCGAATTTACGAAAGCTTGCGCAGGTCCGACAGCGGCAACGACGGCTCGAACAAAATCCCGCTTAAATTCGAAGGCCGTTACACCGTTACGCATTCTCGTAAAGCGCCGCGGCGCGCACGTCGTGCTCGATCAGCCGCCAGATGCGGTCGACCAGGGCGACGAATTCCGGCGTGCGCTTGATGTCGAGGTCGCGCGGCCGCGGCAGCGCGATCTTGACCTCTTCCTGCAGGCGGCCGGGCCGCCGGGCGAACACCAGCACGCGGTCGGCCAGGAACACCGCTTCGTCGATCTGGTGGGTGACGAACAACACGGTCTTCTGGCCGCGCTGCCAGATGCGTTGCAGCTCGGTCTGCATGATCTCGCGGGTCTGCGCATCGAGCGCCGCGAACGGCTCATCCATCAGCAGAATGTCCGGATCGATGGCGAGCGCGCGGGCAAGGTTGACGCGCTGGCGCATGCCGCCGGAAAGCTGACGCGGATAGTAGTTCTCAAAACCTTCGAGGCCGACCAAGTTCAGAAGCTCTATGGTACGCGCCCGGTCTTGCGGCCCGATCGCGCCGGCCACCTCGCGGCCGATGATGGCGTTGGCGAACACCGTGCGCCACGGCAGCAGGCTGTCGGTCTGGAACACGAAGCCGCGATCGGTGCCGGGCGCGTTCACCGCGCGGCCGTCGAGCAGCACCTCGCCCGCGGTGGCGCGTTCGAGGCCGGCGACGATGCGCAGGAACGTGGTCTTGCCGCAGCCCGACGGTCCGGCCACGCAGATGAACTCGCCGCGCCCGACAGCAAGATTGATGTTGCGCAGGACGTCGAGGTCGCCGAACGACTTCGACAACCGGTTGACCGC
>JASHQO010000256.1 GCA_030039105.1 Xanthobacteraceae bacterium | reverse complement strand
GGCGCCGGCCCGCAGCGCGCCCTGGGCCGCCAGCCGCGCCGCCCCGGTCGACCACAGCGGCCCAGAGACCACCACGGCGTGGCCACGGTCGTATTTGTGGCCTTCGGCCTTCGGTGCCGGGACATGCTCGCGCCACAGCGCAGGAACGTTCTCGAAAGTTCTCGGCGCAATATCGGCCAGCACCGTCGCCGGGATGCCGATGTCGGCGACCGTGACGTCGCCGCAATGCAGCCGGCCCGGCAGCAGCAGATGCCCGGGCTTCTTGCGGAAGAACGTGACCGTCTGCGCGGCTTTCACCGCGACACCCATGACCGCGCCCGAGGTGCCGTTGACGCCGCTCGGCAGATCGACTGCGACAATCGGCTTGGCCAGTGCGTTCATGGTCTCGATCAGGGCGCGCGCGTTGCCGTCGGCGGCTCGGTCGAGCCCGGCGCCGAACAGCGCATCGATCAGCACGTCGGCGGTGGCGAGATAGCTGGGGTCGTCGGTGACTGCGCCGTCCCAACGCTTTGCCGCCGCCGCAGCATCGCCCTTGAGCTTCGCGGGATCGCCCAAGAGCATCACGGTGACGCGATAGCCCTGCTCGGCCAAAAGCCGCGCCGCAACGAAACCGTCGCCACCGTTGTTGCCGGGCCCGGCGACCACGGTGACGTGCTGGCCGCGCGGATGATGCGCCGTGACGGCGTCGGCCACGGCGCGACCGGCGCGCTCCATCAGGTCGATGCCGGGGACGCCGCCGGCAATGGTCAGCCGGTCGGCTTGCCCCATCTCGGCAGTGGTCAAAAGCTCAAACATGGGGCCGCAAGGATAGCCAAAGCGGCATCAGCCGAATACCGCGCCGCATTGCCCACACTGCGACCGCCACGCCATTGACGAGATAATAGGCAATCTGCTCACTTTGGCAGCGAAGGCTGCCGGCGAGACTGTGCAGCCGGACGGCGATCACGCAACAACGCTTTGATCGAATTGCTCTTTTCGGGCGCTCCGGGCCTTGGCACGGGACCTGCTAACCAAAGGGCTCGGTTCCATCGGTGATTCCGCCCACCCTGGGGCCGGGAGGCGAAAACGCGATGAAAAAAATCGAGGCTGTCATCAAGCCGTTCAAACTCGATGAAGTGAAAGAGGCGCTGCAGGAGGTGGGACTGCAGGGAATAACCGTAACCGAGGCAAAGGGGTTCGGGCGCCAGAAAGGACATACGGAGCTTTACAGAGGCGCCGAATACGTCGTCGATTTTCTCCCCAAGGTGAAGATCGAGATCGTGCTCGGCGATGACATGGTCGAGAAGGCAATCGAAGCGATCCGTCGCGCCGCCCAGACCGGGCGCATCGGCGACGGCAAGATTTTTGTCTCTACCATTGAAGAAGCGATCCGGATCAGGACGGGGGAATCCGGATTAGACGCCATCTGAATTGCTGGCACGCCTGCGGTTCGACGGACGCGTCGAAGGCAGCATGGGCCGGCATGACGAGCATTCACCAGCACCACGAAAGGGTACGCCTGCCATGACGACACCAAAAAATGTCATGAAAATGATCAAGGACAGCGACGTAAAATTCGCCGATTTCCGCTTCACCGATCCGCGCGGCAAGTGGCAGCATCTCACTTTCGATATCAGCCAGATCGAGGAAGAAACGTTCGCCGAAGGCATGATGTTCGACGGCTCGTCGATCGCGGGCTGGAAGGCGATCAACGAGTCCGACATGTGCCTGATGCCCGACCCGGCGTCGGCCTGCATCGATCCGTTCTTTGCCGAGACCACGTTGGTGCTGGTCTGCGACGTGCTCGAGCCGACCACCGGCGAGCCGTATAGCCGCGATCCGCGCAGCATCGCCAAGAAGGCCGAAGGCATGGTCAAGTCGACCGGGGTCGGCGACACCGTCTATTTCGGTCCCGAGGCCGAGTTCTTCGTGTTCGACGACGTGCGCTTTAACGCGACGCCCTACAACACCGGCTTCAGGCTCGACTCGGTCGAATTCCCGACCAACGCCGACACCGAATACGAGGGCGGCAATCTCGGCCACCGGATCTGGACCAAGAAAGGCTATTTCCCGGTGCCGCCGCAGGACTCGGTGCAGGACATGCGTTCGGAAATGCTCGCCGCCATGGGGCGCATGGGCGTTAAGGTCGAGAAGCACCACCACGAGGTGGCGTCGGCCCAGCACGAGCTCGGCATGCAGTTCTCGCCGCTGACGCAGATGGCCGACCAGATGCAGATCTACAAATACTGCATCCATCAGGTCGCCCAGGTCTACGGCAAGACCGCGACCTTCATGCCGAAGCCGGTCTACGGCGACAACGGCTCCGGCATGCACTGCCATCAGTCGATCTGGAAGGGCGGCAAGCCGGTGTTCGCCGGCAACAAGTATTCCGACCTGTCGGACACCTGCCTGCAATACATCGCCGGCATCATCAAGCACGCCAAGGCGATCAACGCCTTCACCAACCCGAGCACCAACTCGTATAAGCGTCTGGTGCCGGGCTTCGAGGCGCCGGTGCTGCTCGCCTATTCGGCGCGCAACCGCTCGGCCTCATGCCGCATCCCCTACACCACCAACCCGAAGGCCAAGCGCGTCGAGGTGCGCTTTCCCGATCCGCTCGCCAATCCGTATCTCGCCTTCGCGGCGATGCTGATGGCCGGCCTCGACGGCATCAAGAACAAGCTCAATCCGGGCGAAGCGGTCGACAAGGATCTCTACGATCTGCCGCCGAGGGAATTGAAGAAGATTCCGACGGTGTGCGGCTCGCTGCGCCAGGCGGTCGAGGAGCTCAATAAGGACCGCGACTTCCTCAAAGCCGGCGGCGTGTTCGATGACGACTTCATCGACGCCTACGTCGACCTGAAGATGAGCGAGGTCATCCGCTTCGAGCACACGCCGCATCCGGTCGAGTTCGAAATGTATTACTCGGCGTAGGCACGATCCCGAAAAAGCCCGGCCCGGACCCGATCCGGGCTGGATACCGGCTTCCGGACAAGATCGTGCGTCGTTGAGTGCGTCGCGTATCCTCCCTGCATTGCTTGCGCAATGCGAACTTGAGGGGCGCCGGACCTCCCGGCGCCCTCTTCTTTTCGGCCGGCCAGTGCTCAGCCGGCCAGCGCGCGACGCCGCGAGCGGTACGATCCGACCAGCGGCACCGCCAGCGTCGGCACCGGCTGCAGCATGCCGCTGTCGAGATCCTGCCCCGCGGCCTCCTCGCGCTGCTGCGGCGCCGCCGGCACCGCCTCGTCGCAGGTCTCGACCCGGTCGCGGCCGTTCGACTTGGCGCGATAAAGCGCGGCATCGGCGCGCGAGATCAGCACGTCGATGTCGGCAAAGGCCGAGCCGCACGACACGCCGGCGCTCACGGTAGCGGCGGCATGGCCGCCGGAAACGGCGCCGGCGGCGGCAAAGGCCTTGCGCACCCGGTC
>JASHQO010000255.1 GCA_030039105.1 Xanthobacteraceae bacterium | reverse complement strand
GGCGGGCACATCGCTATCGCAAGCCGCTTCTGATCGTCGATCTGGAAGATCCCGAGCCGGTGGAGCGCGCGGCGCTGTGGCTGCGCGTGCAGCAGCGCCGGATCGGCACCGATCTGGTGCTCGCGGTCGGCGGGCCGCGCGAAAGCGAAGCGCCGGGCATCTACGCGCGCGCCACCGCCTTCATCCATGCGCTGATTGATCTGGCCGTACCGCCGGACGAACGCTAAACGAGGCGCATGAACGATTCCTCGCCGGTGCCGCGCGCGGCCGAACGTCTGGCTGTTGCCGCGCCACCGCCAAGCCTGTTGGAGCTGTTCATCGCCTTCGCCACCATCGCGCTGTGCGGCTTCGGCGGCGTCTTGGCGTGGTCGCGGCGCATGATGGTCGAGGAGCGGGGCTGGATGACGCCGGAGCAGTTCAACGAGACCTACGCGTTGTGCTCCATGCTGCCGGGCGGCAACATTCTCAACTTCTCGGTCATTTTCGGCTCGCGCTTTCGCGGCGTGCCCGGCGCGCTGGTCGCCATCGCCGGCCTGCTCGGCCCGCCGATGCTGCTGATCATGATCATCGGCACGATCTACGCCCACTATGGCGACGCGCCGGCGCTGCGCCGCATGCTCACCGGCATCGCCTCGGCCGCGGCCGGTTTGATGATGGCGACGGTGGCGAAGATGGCGCGTCCGTTGTTCGCGAGCCGCCGCTCGATGGCGGCGCCGGTCGTCGCCATCGCCACCTTCGCGGCGATCGGCATCGTGCACTGGCCGCTGCCGCTGGTGCTGGCCGCGATCATCCCGATCAGCATCGGCGTCGCCTGGGTGCGGCTATGAGATCCGATGTCGGGACGCTGCTCACGCTCGCCGGCTTCTTCGCGGTGCTGTCGCTGTTTTCCGTCGGCGGCGGCAATTCCGCGGTGCCGGAAATGCACCGTTACGCCGTCGACGTGCAGCATTGGCTGACCGACCGGCAATTCGCCGACACCTTCGCCTTGGCGCAGCTCACGCCGGGACCCAATCTCATCATCGTCGCCCTGGTCGGCTTTCATGTCGCCGGCGTGCTCGGCGCCGTGGTCGCCATGCTGGCGATGTGCGGACCGACCGGCATCGCCGCCTATTACGTCGGCCGCGCGTCGGAACGCTTCAAGGGCAAGATATGGCACACCGCGGTCAGCCGCGGCCTCGTCCCGGTGACCATCGGTCTGACCGCGGCGAGCGCAACCGTGATCGCAACCTCGGCCGATTACGGCTGGACCGCCGCCGCCGTGACCGCTGCGACGGCCATTATCTGCTACTTCTTCCGGATCAACCCGATCTGGGTTTTCGCCGCCGCCGCGGCGCTCGGCGTCGCCGGAATCGTCTGAGGCGGTCCACGGCGCTCTTGCGCGGCTTTGGCCGGCCGCTCATTTGACGGTAAACTTGCCCCGACTCGGCTGGAACCGGCGATGCGCCAATACCTCGACCTGATGGAACGCGTGCTCGAGACCGGCGTGGAGAAGCGCGACCGCACCGGCGTCGGCACGCGCTCGATCTTCGGCCATCAGATGCGCTTCGATCTGGCCGAGGGCTTTCCGCTGGTCACCACCAAGAAGCTGCACGTCAAATCCATCATCTACGAGCTGCTTTGGTTCCTGCGCGGCGACACCAACGTCAAATATCTCAACGAGCACGGCGTCACCATCTGGGACGAGTGGGCCGACCAGAACGGCAATCTCGGCCCGGTCTACGGCCGGCAATGGCGCTCCTGGCCGGCGCCCGACGGCTCCACCGTCGATCAATTCGCCAACGTGCTTGCCGAAATTCGCCGCAATCCGAACTCGCGCCGGCTGATCGTGACGGCGTGGAATCCGGCGGAGGTCGGCGCGATGGCGCTGCCGCCGTGCCACTGCCTGTTCCAGTTCAACGTCGCCGACGGTGCCTTGTCGTGCCAACTCTATCAGCGCTCGGCCGACGTCTTTCTCGGCGTGCCGTTCAACATCGCCTCCTACGCACTGTTGACCGGCGCCGTGGCGCAAGTGAGCGGCCTGAAACCCGGAGTTTTCATCCACACTCTGGGCGACGCGCACCTCTATCTCAACCATCTCGAGCAGGCGCGGCTGCAATTGACGCGGCAACCGCGGCCGCTGCCGAGAATGACGATCAATCCCGACGCCAAGGATTTGTTCGCGCTGCGCTACGAAGACATCGCGATCGAGGGCTACGACCCGCACCCGCACATCAAGGCCGCGATCGCCGTGTGATGGCCAACGAACGCGCACTCTTTCAGCAACTCGCTGAAGCAAGACTCAAGGAAGCAAAGTTGTTATTACAGGAACACGAGCCTTCGGGCGCGTACTACCTGGCTGGATACGCCATCGAATGTGCTCTCAAGGCCACCATCGCCAGGCAGTTTCGTGCCAACGAGATTCCTGACAAACGCCTGGTAAATGACGTCTATTCGCATGAACTGGCAAAATTGCTCCAATTGGCTGGCCTAGAATCAGAACTAAACACCGCATGTCGAACAGATGCTGAACTTGATCGACGATGGTCGGTAATCAAAAATTGGAATGAGCAAGCTCGATATCGTGCCTGGAGTGAAGAACAAGCTGAAGCTATGATCCAGGCAATCGATGGTGACGGACGGACAGGAGGACTGTTCCAATGGCTGACCGCACGTTGGTAGAGCGCAAGTTCGAAACCTCAAGACAGCTCGTCAGACAGTTGCAGTCGGCTGGGGCGCCGTTACTGGCGGCCTATTGGGAATGGAGTCAAGAGAAAGATCGCTGGGCTTTCTATCTTGTCCCGACATCTACAAATACTGAAAGTGAGCTAGTTCGAGCCGCGTCGGAGATAATGATTACACAACCCTATCATACCGTGTTCTCGCTTGCCGACGTTTTCGTGGATGCTAGTCAGATTGAACGAGCACGAGCGATCGGCGCCTATCTTCGCAGCGCCGAGGACTTAGGACGACAGTTTGATACGACATTCACTGGTGGCCAATATTTTGAGAGCGTTATAGTAATTTTCATGGCGCCGGAGCTCCAGGCTTACCACGCGGCCTGAGGGGGCGCGCTATTTTGCCGGTGTCTGATATCGTCCTCATCGCCGCCGTCGCCGAGAACGGCGTCATCGGTCGCGGCAATGCGCTGCCGTGGCGGCTGAAATCGGACATGCAGCGGTTTCGCGCGCTGACCATGGGCAAGCCGGTAATCATGGGGCGCAAAACCTATCTGTCGATCGGCAAGCCGCTGTCCGGCCGCACCACCATCGTGGTGAGCCGCGACCGCGCCTTTGCCGCGCCCGGCATCGTCGTGGCGCCGAGCCTCGAAGCCGCACTGGCGGCGGCGCGCGGCGACGCGCTGCGGCGAAATAGCGATGCGATCATGGTCGCCGGCGGCGCCGAGATTTACGCGCAAGCCATGCCGCTCGCGACACAGCTTGCCATCACGCAGGTGCACAAGCGCGTCGATGGCGATGCGTATTTTCCGGCCATCGATGCCACGACCTGGCACGAAAGCGCTCGCGACGAGCGCGCAGCCGCCGCCGAAGACGAGGCCGCCTTCGCGTGGGTCGCTTACCAACGCCGCATTAACGACAAAAAAGAGACCTCACGCGTGGTATAACGGCGCGTTGTAAGGGGCGATGCGGTCCCCTATAACCCCACCCCAACAAAGGCCGGCGCTGCGTCGGCGTCTAAGGAGAGATTTGATGCCGTGGAGCAACCAATCCGGCGGCCCGTGGGGTTCCGGGTCGCGGGGACCGTGGGGCTCGGGGCCGCAAACACCAGGAGGGGGGCCGAGGCCGCCCGATCTCGAAGATCTGTTGCGGCGCAGCCAGGACAAGTTGCGCGACCTGATGCCGGGCAATCTCGGCGGCCGCGGCATCGCGCTGATCGCGCTCGCCGCGGTGGTGCTGTGGGGTTTTTCCGGCTTCTTCCGCGTCGAGCCCGATGAGCTCGGCGTGGTGCTGCGCTTCGGCCAGTTCGTGCGCGAGGTGCAGCCGGGACTGAACTATCATCTGCCTTATCCGATCGAGAGCGCGCTGACGCCGCAGGCGCTGCGCGTCAACAAGGCCAATATCGGTTTCCGCGAATCCGACGACATGCGCCGCGGCACCACGCTGCGCGACGTGCCGGAGGAAAGCCTGATGCTCACCGGCGACGAAAATATCGTCGACGTCGATTTCTCGGTGCTGTGGAAGGTGAAGCCGAACGCGGTCGGCGACTATCTGTTCAACGTGCAGAATCCCGAAGGCACCGTGAAGGCGGTGGCGGAAAGCGCCATGCGCCAGGTGATCGGCCGCTCCAACATCCAGCCGATCCTGACCGGCGCGCGGCAGACCATCGAGACCGCGGTGCAGGAATTGATGCAGTCGACGCTCGACACTTACGGCGCCGGCATCGTGGTCCAACAGGTGCAACTGCAGAAAGTCGATCCGCCGACCCAGGTGATCGACGCGTTCCGCGACGTGCAGGCGGCGCGCTCCGATCTCGAGCGCGCGCAGAACGAGGCGCAGACCTACGCCAACAAGGTGGTGCCGGAAGCGCGCGGCCGTGCCGCCAAGATCATCCAGGACGCCGAGGCCTATCGCGAGCAGGCCGTCGCCGACGCCAAGGGCCAGGCCTCGCGCTTCAGCCAAGTCTACGATCAATACAAGAAGGCGCCCGACGTCACCCGCCAGCGCATCTATCTCGAGACCATGGAGCGCGTGCTCGGCGGCGCCGACAAGACCATCATCGATACCGGCCAAGGCGGCCCGGGTGTCGTGCCCTATCTGCCGCTCAACGAGCTGCCGCGGCAGCCGCCGCCCGGGCAGAAGCCGGGAGGCACGCCATGAGATCGGGCATCATCGGCGTCGGTATCGCCATCCTGCTGCTGCTGGCGCTGATCGTCGGCTACAGCACGTTCTTCTCCGTGTACCAGACCCGGCAAGCGCTGGTGGTGCGGCTCGGCCAGCCGGTGCGCGTCATCACCGAGCCGGGGCTCAGCGCCAAGGTGCCGTTCATCGACAGCGTCATCTATATCGACAAGCGCATTCTCAACATCGAGACGCCGGCGCAGGAAGTGATCGCGTCGAGTCAGGACAAGAGCGGCGCCGGCGCGCAGGCCGGCGAGCGGCTCGTGGTCGACGCCTTCGCACGCTATCGCATCACCGATCCGCTGCGGTTCTATCAGACGGTCGGCCCGGACGGCGCCAGCTCCCAACTGGCGATCCTGCTCAACTCGGCGCTGCGTCGTGTCCTGGGTGCGGCGACGCTGGCCGATGCGGTGCGCAACAAGCGCGAGGAACTGATGACGCAGATGCGCGATCAGCTCGATCGCGACGCGGCGCCGTTCGGCATCCACGTCGTCGACGTGCGCATCCGCCGCGTCGACCTGCCGGAGCAGAACAGCCAGGCGGTGTACCAGCGCATGCAGACCGAGCGGCAGCGCGAGGCCGCCGAGTTCCGCGCCCAGGGCAGCCAGAAGAGCCAGGAGATCCGCGCCAAGGCCGATCGCGACGTCACGGTTCTGACGGCGGAGGCGAATTCGCAGTCCGAGCAGATCCGCGGCCAGGGCGACAGCGAGCGCAACCGCATCTTCGCCGAAGCCTACGGCCAGGATCCCGACTTCTTCGCCTTCTATCGTTCGATGCAGGCTTACGAGAAAAGCATGCAGCACGGCGATACCCGCATGGTGCTGCGGCCGGACTCCGACTTCTTCCGCTATTTCGGCGATCCCGCCGGCAAGGCGGAAGGCGAGGCCGCGGCGCAGTCGGCGCCGGGCGCGACCAACGCCCAACACTCGAGCACGGCGACCAAATAGGCTTACGCAAGGTCGCCGGGTTGCATGTCCGATTTCCTCGCTGCGCTCGGCTTGCTCTTTGCGATCGAGGGTATGGTTCTCGCTGCGTTTCCCGCCGCCACCAAACGGGCGATGGCGACCGTGATGGAAATGTCCGATGGCCCGCTGCGGATCGCCGGTATCGCTTCGGCTCTGGTCGGTATCGTGATCGTCTGGTTGGTGCGCGGCTAGCATGGTTCGGAACGGGCGGGTCGCTTTTCCGCCCCAATCGGGCCGCTAATGGCCGGTGCCACCTTGCGCCCAGCGCGGGCCGGGAGCACTTTCGTTCGTTGAGTCCCCTTGCAGGAGCGCTGACGCATGTCTCGCCACTCAACCTCTCGCCAAATCTGGCAATTTGCGCGGACCGGCGCAGCGGCGGCCGCCCTGATGGCGGCCGTCGTCATGCTGCCGTCGCCGCCTGCCGCGGCGCGTGGGCCGGAGAACATCGCCGACGTTGCCGAGCAGGTGATCGACGCCGTGGTCAACATCTCCACCTCGCAGAAGGTCGACACCCGCATCACCATGCCGGACCTGCCGCCCGGCTCGCCGATGGAAGAATTCTTCGACGAGTTCCTCAAGAAGCGCCGCGGCCAGGGCGACAGCGACAACGAGCACACGCCGCGCCGCGTCAATTCGCTCGGCTCCGGCTTCATCATCGATTCGTCGGG
>JASHQO010000254.1 GCA_030039105.1 Xanthobacteraceae bacterium | reverse complement strand
GCCCGCCGGGCGCCCGTATTGTCGATACCGCACCGCTGTCGCTTGACGAGATCGAGGCCGAGTTCGTCAACGCTTACGCCGAACATCGCGACGTGGCGCGGCTGCAGTCCGGCGATCTTTCGATCTACAGCGCGCTGGCCGAACAGTTGCGCCGTCTCGAACGCCGCGGCATTCCCTATACGCTGACGCCCGGGGTGCCGGCATTTGCTGCCGCGGCAGCCGCGCTGGAATGCGAGCTGACCGTGCCCGAAGTGGCGCAGAGCGTCGTGCTGACCCGCGTCCCAGGCCGCGCCTCGCGCATGCCCGAGGCGGAAAAGCTCGCGACGTTTGCGGCGAGCGGCGCGACGCTCGTTATCCATCTCGCGATCCACGCCACCAAAAACATCGTCGACGAGCTCGTGCCGTTCTACGGCGCCGGCTGCCCGGCTGCCGTCGTGGTGCAAGCGAGCTCCCCCGCACAGCGGATTTTGCGCGGCACGCTGGCCGATATCGCCATGAAAGTGACGGCGGCAAAAATCGAGCGCACGGCGCTCATCCTGGTCGGTCCGGCGCTCGCGGCGGAAAACTTCCGCGACAGCGCGCTCTACGACGCCGACTATCGCCGGCGCTTCCGGGGAGGCGCCGCTTGAGCCGACATTCAAGACTTGAACGGCGCGCGGCCGACAAAATTTTGTTCGCGATCGAACGGCACGATCTCGATAGCGATATCGCGACCTTCGACCACGTGCGCGGCGGTCCAATCCCGGCGCAGAGGGCGTTCCTGCTTGGCCATGGGGTTTCCTTTGGTCCTGCCGGTCGCGACCGTCACCACTACGGGAGCGCAAGACCATGACCGCCTGGGACGCATTGGCGGCCCGCCGGGCCGGAGTCCCGGTCTTTGCCGCGGGCCATGTCTGGCTCGCCGGCGCCGGGCCGGGCGATCCCGGGCTGCTCACCCTCGACGCGCTCGCCGGCCTCGCCCAGGCCGACGTGGTGGTGCATGACGCGCTGGTCGATGCGCGCGTGCTGGCGTTGGCCGGCCCGCAGGCGCGGCTCGAATTCGCCGGCAAGCGCGGCGGCAAGCCGTCGGCCACCCAGGCCGACATCAGCGAGCGATTGATCGCGCTGGCGCGTTCCGGCCGGCGCGTGCTGCGGCTCAAGGGCGGCGACCCGTTCGTGTTCGGCCGCGGCGGCGAGGAGGCGATGACGCTAGCCGAAGCCGGCGTGCCGTACCGCATCATCCCCGGCGTCACCGCCGGTCTCGGCGCGCTCGCCGCGGCGGCGATCCCGGCGACGCTGCGCGGCGTCAACCGCGCCGTCATTTTCGCCGCCGGCCACGGCGCCGACGAGGATTTCGACTGGGCGCCGCTAGTACGCGCCGGGCAGCCGATCGTGCTCTACATGGTGATGCACAATCTCGAACGGATCGCCGCGGCGCTGCTGAGCGCCGGCCTCGCGGCGCAAACACCGGCGGCGGCGATCGCGTCGGCGACCACGCCGCAGCAGCGCGTGCTGGTGACGACGCTGGAGAGACTTGCCGCCGACGCACGCGAGCAAAATCTCGAACCGCCGGCCATCGTGGTGATCGGCGAGATCGTCGCAATGCGGTCGCGGCTGCTCGGCGCCGCAGCGCCCGCCGAAAAGGGCACGCCATGACGGCGCGCGGCCTCATCGTCGCCGCGACCCATTCCGGCAGCGGCAAGACCACGGTGACGCTTGCGATCGTCGCCGCACTCATGCGGCGCGGCATTGCGGTGCGCACCGCCAAAGCCGGGCCCGATTACATCGATCCGGCGTTCCATGCCGCGACGACCGGCGCGCCAAGCGTCAATCTCGATTCCTGGGCCATGACGCCCGCACTGCTCGATGCCATGGCGGCGCAGGCCGCGGCCGGCGCGGACATTTTCGTCGTCGAAGGCGTCATGGGTCTGTTCGACGGCGCCGGCGGCGGTGCCACCGGCCGGCGTGGCGCGACTGCCGACCTCGCCGCGCATTTCAATCTGCCGGTATTGCTCGTGCTCGACGTCTCGCGGCAGGCGCAGTCGGCCGCGGCGGTGGTGCGCGGCTTCGCCAGCCACGATCCGGCCGTGCACATTGGCGGCGTGATCCTCAATCGGATCGCCAGCGAACGGCATCGCGCGCTGATCGCCGACGCCGTCGCCGCGCGTGGCGTTGCGATCCTCGGCGCCCTGCCGCGCGATGCGGCGCTGGCCTTGCCGGAACGCCACCTTGGTCTCGTCCAAGCCGGCGAACATGCAGATCTTGCGCCGCTGATCGATCGGCTCGCTGCCGCGGCCGAGCGCCACCTCGATCTCGACGCCATCATGGCTGGCGCCGCGGCGCTGACAATCGGATCGTCAAACGTCGCGCCCGCCCTGCCGCCGCCGGGCCAACGTATCGCGCTGGCGCAGGATCGGGCCTTCAGCTTCGTTTATCCGCACCTGCTTGCGGCATGGCGCGGCGCAGGCGCGGAAATCCTGCCGTTCTCGCCGCTCGCCGATGAAGCGCCGCCGGCAGACGCCGATTGCTGCTGGCTGCCGGGCGGCTATCCGGAGCTGCATGCCGGCGCGCTCGCTACCGCGCAGCGCTTTCAGAACGGCCTGCGGCATTTCGCAGAGACACGGCCGGTGCATGGCGAATGCGGCGGCTACATGGTTTTGGGCCAAAGCATCGAGGACGCGGACGGCCGTCATCATGCCATGACGGGATTGCTCGGCCACGCGACGAGCTTTGCCAGGCGCAAGCTGCATCTCGGCTATCGCACCGCGCGGCTCCTTTCCGACAGCGTCCTTGGCCGCAGCGGCACCGTCGTGCGCGGCCACGAATTTCACTATGCGTCGCTCGTTTCGGCCGGTGACGACACAGCGCTCGCGGTGCTCAGCGACGCCGCAGGCCGCACGCTCGACGACGGCGGCGGCCGCCGCGGCCGCGTCACCGGCACATTCTTCCACGTCATCGCGATGGCGGATGCGGGCTAAAGCGGGATGAGTTTTGGTCGAATCGTCATCCCGCTCTAGCTTTTTGCTTGCGCATGATCTTTTCCGAAAACCGGTCTCCATCCTCGGATCAAAGTCCGAGGACAGGCTTTTTCGGGATCATGCTTTAGCCTGCGGCCCTCGGTTCGGCATCGTCGGCCGGCTTATCGGACACGCCGGCCTCGGCGAACGTCGCCATGCCGGTGTGACAGGCGAGCGCGGCACGCAGCAACAGCAGCGCCACCGTGGCGCCGGAGGCTTCGCCGAGCCGCATGTCGAGATTGACCAGCGGCGTAAGTTTCAGCTCGTCGAGCAGCATGTGGTGCCCGGCTTCGGCAGAGACGTGGCCGGCCTGCACATGGGCCAGCGTGTCGGCGCGCATTTTGTAGAGCGGCGCGACGGCTGCCGTGCAGACGAAGCCGTCGAGCAGCACCGGAATGCGCCGGTGCCGCGCCGCTAACGTCGCGCCGAGAATGGCGGCAAGTTCGCGGCCGCCGAAGGCGGCGGCGATCTGGAGCGGATCGGCGAGCGTCGCGGCATGCCGGGCAAGCGCGCGTTCGATCACACCGCGCTTGCGCGCCAAGCCCTCGGCATCGATGCCGGTGCCGCGGCCGGCCCAGCGCGCGCCACCGCCGCCGAACAGCGCCGCGGCAATGGCCGCCGCCGCCGTGGTATTGCCGATGCCCATCTCGCCGAGACAAATCAGATCGCTCTGCGGCGACACCGCCGCGTAGCCGGCCGTCACGGCGGCGAGAAACTCCTGCTCGCTGAGCGCCGGCTGCTCGGTGAAATCGGCGGTCGGCGCCTCCAGCGCCAGCGCAATGACGCGCAGCGTCGCGCCGGCGGTACGCGCCAACTGGTTGATCGCGGCGCCGCCGCGCGAAAAATTCGCCACCATCTGCGCCGTCACGTCCGCCGGATAGGCCGAAACGCCTTGCCGGGTGACGCCGTGATTGCCGGCAAAGACCAGAACCTCGACACGATCGAGACGCGGCGGCGCGTGGCCCTGCCAGTGCGCCAGCCAGGCGACCAGGTGTTCCAGCCGGCCGAGGCTGCGTGGCGGTTTGGTCAACGTCGCTTCGCGCTGGGCGACCGCCGCACTCGCGGCCGGATGCCCAGCCGGCAGATCGAGACAGACGGTGCGCAGATCGGAAAACGAGGTAAAATTCGGCATCGTCATCCCTTGCGGCGGACGGCGATCGACGTTTAGCAAATCCACCGCAGCACGGCCATGGCGCGCGAGGCTTGAGAACGACCGATGACCGTACCTGACGGCTGGCTCGCCGATTGCGCCGGCGATCTCAAGGCTGGCATCCGGTTTTTGACCCGCTTGCCGGTTGGAGGTGCGCCGCCGACCGGCGACGCCGGCCTGGCACACGCGGCCTGGACGTTTCCGCTCGTCGGCGTTGCCGTCGGCCTCATCGGGGCGGCAATTTACGGGATCGCCCATCAGCTTGGATTGCCGGCCTGGATTGCGGCCGTCCTTGCGGTTGCGGCAACGCTCGCCGTCACCGGCTGCCTGCACGAGGACGGCCTCGCCGATACCGCCGACGGTTTTGGCGGCGGCGATACGCGCGAACGAAAACTCGAGATCATGCGCGACAGCCGGATCGGCAGCTACGGCGTCTGCGCCCTGACGCTGTCGATCCTGCTGCGCGTCGCCGCGCTCGCCTCCTTCGCCACGCCGGCGCCGGCGGTGTGGGCGTTGATTGCCGCCCATGCCGGCGCTCGCGCGACCTTGCCGCTGTTCATGGCGTTGGTGCCGCCAGCGCGGCGCGACGGCCTGGCGTTTGCCGCCGGCCGGCCGGCGACCGATCGCGTCATCGCCGCGAGCGTGCTCGGCATCCTGATCCTCGCCATCGCGCTCGGCCCGGCGCACGGTATCGCGGCGCTGGTCTTCCTCCTCGTCGTCATCGCCCTGATGGCATGGCTGAGCGTGGTGCAGATCGAAGGCCAGACCGGCGACGTGCTCGGCGCGGTCGAGCAGGTCAGCGAGATCGTTATTTTGCTGGTGGCGCTGCTCTGAGGGCCGAACAAAAGATTTACGCCGCCGCGCGTCCTTGTTCCGGCTCGAGCGGCAGCTTCACCGGCTGCTTCAGCTTGGCCGAAAGATCGAGCGCCTTGGTCAGCATCAAGCGGTTATGCGCCTCGGCGGCGGTGGCAGCCTGCGTCGGCAGCCCGAGCGAGACGCGGTTGAGCCACGAGTCCGTCTCCTCGCGCATCGGGCCGCGCAATTCGCCGAGCGCCATGTCGCCGGGCGGATAGGAGCCGAGAAAATCGACCAGCCGGCTTTGATCGGGCGCATAGCCTTCGCTCTGCGGCGCCGTCACCGCCAGCACCATGTCGCGATGAGTGTCGTCGATGGTGAGCACGCCATGCGTACCGTTGATGCCGACTTCCAGGCTATAGACCGCGCCCGGCCAGGTGACCGGCAGCGCCCAGGAAATATTGAGGTGATAGACGGTGCCGTCGGCGCACATGATCATGCCGGCGGTGGCGTCGATGCCCTGGTAGAGCGGACCGAGCACCTTGTCGACCGAGCGCGCGTAGCACTCCACCGGCTGTTTGCCTTCGAGGTACCACATCACGATGTCGAGCGCGTGGGTGCCGGAAATCACCATCGGCGAGATCGCGGTGGGATCGTTGGTACGCTTGTAGTTGTCGATGGCGACGAGCCGGTTCATGAACGCGCGCGAGGTGACCATCGTCACGTCGCCGAGCGCGCCCGACCGCACCTTCTCCTTGCCGGCAAGCCATTTCCTGCGAAAGCGCTGGGTGTAACCGACCACGGCATCGAGCTTGGCGTCGGTGATCGCCTTGAGGACGCGCGCCGACTGCGCGAGATCGGTGGCGAGCGGCTTTTCGATCAACATCGGCACGCCGCGCTCGACCGCGGCCAGCACCGGATCGACATGCAGGTGCTCGTCGGTGGCGATGATCGCCGCGGTGACTTCCGGGCGCTTGAGCAGCTCGCGGTGGCTGGTGGTGACGAAATCGGCGCCGATGCGGGCGGCGA
>JASHQO010000253.1 GCA_030039105.1 Xanthobacteraceae bacterium | reverse complement strand
TGCCCCGCTCGCCATTGTAATAACCGCTGAGCCAGAGCGCGACCAATTTGGTTGGCGCCACGGTGTCGAGCAGAAATTGCTTACAGGAAATCTTGGCAACGTCGACGGTCACTTGAGCTTGAGCGATCGTCGTCAGCATGACAGCCGACAGCAGACATGATGTGAAAAGTCGGAATTTCATCGCTCGTTCCCCAGCGTCGGTGGATGCGGAGGCTAATTTACCAGAGCCCGGGGCGCGGGTTAATCCCGCGGTCAGCCTTCCGGCGGACTACTCAATCATCGTTCCGGCGGCTGTCATCTGATAGAGGTCGCGGTCAGCCACCGCAGTCAGTCGTTCGGCTGCCTATGTTTCGGCTTGGCGTGCGGGCCGGGAGGCGGCTGATACTGGGTATTCTGGAAGCAACTGCCGCCGATGCCGCTGACCGTCGCCATGCACTGCTCGAAGGTGGTGAAGCCGCAATTGCGGCCGCCACCGACGCTGCCGCCGCTGTAGAGCGCACACCATGGATAATTCTGCGCTGCGGCCGGCGTAGCGGACATTGCAGCGGTGGCGAAAAGTCCCAGGGTTAAGATCAGGCCTTTCATGATCGGCTCCTGAACGGTTGGCAGGACGTTTGAATAAAACAGTTGCCGGGCTGTCTTTATTCCGCCGGTCGGGGCGCAGCAACACAGTCTCTCCAACACAAAAACGCTCGAACATTGCATTAAATATGACGACGAAACGTCGCAAAAGGCCGCCATTTTGTTATGGAAAGATACCGATATTTCGGCATGCTAGCCGCCTCGGAGGCGGGCAAAGTGTGACGTGCGTCAATGTCGGAGTTTGGGCGGCTGCCTAGATTTTGGCGCGTAGCAGAAGGAGTTCATATGATGAAACGTATGTTTTGCGTGCTGGGAGCGTTGTTCGCTTTTGGAGCGACCGGCGCGTCGGCTCAGCCGTACGTCGATCTGTCCGGCCAATTCGTCTGTGTGCAGGGCTGCATGTCTTCGGCGCCGGGCGCGTTGGCCTTCGTCACCCAGAACGGCTGGGACGTCAATCTGACCAACGAGGCCGGCGCATCCTCGCGAGCCTGGATCGACTGGCCCGGCCACATGTGGGTCGACGCCTGGGGCGAGGGGGCGATCTATTCGCCGGACGGCAACTCTATTCAATTTGACCGCGGCGCCGTGTGGCAGCGCTTCGTGCCGCCGCCGCCCCCGCCACCTCTGCCGCCGCGGCACCACCGGGTGTATCGCTAACCCCAGTCGGCCGCCGGCGCGTCCGCGCAAATTGGACGCGCCGGCGCCGCCGGCTTAAGCTTGCGGCCAAGCTTCAGCGTCTCTGCGGGGTGGCCGTGAGCGAGCAGTTGCCAGAATTTTCAGCGTCCGACCGCTCGACGCGGACGATTATCATCTTAGCCGTCCGCATCGGTTGCCTGGCCGTCCTGTGCTACTGGACGCTGATTCTGATCGCGCCGTTTCTGACCATCATCGTGTGGAGCGTCATCCTCGCGGTGGCGCTCTATCCCGCGTTCGATTGGTTGGCGGCGCGGCTGCGCTATCGGCCACTCGCCGCGGCCCTCGTCACCATCCTCATTCTGCTCATTATCTTCGGCCCGGCCAGCAGGCTCGGCTACAGCCTGGTCGACTTCACTCACGCGAAGATCGAGGCTTTCAAGGTCGGCCAGCCGGTCATCCCGATACCGCCTCCCGGTTTGCAGAGCTGGCCAGTGATCGGACAACCGCTCTATGAATATTGGACCGAAGCTTCGAGTAATTTCATACAAACACTGAAGGACTGGGCGCCCGAGCTCAGACCCTATGCCATCCCCTTGCTCACCATTGCCGGCCAGGTCAGCCTGGGCCTGCTCAAATTCATCATTGCGACGATCATCGCCGGGTTTTTGTTCGTCCCCGGTCCGGCACTGGTGGAGAGCGCGAAGCACGTGTTGCGCCTGCTCGCCACCGAACGCGGCGAAGAGTTTCTGGTGTTGGCGGGCGCCACCATCCGTAACGTCTCGCGCGGCGTCATCGGAATTGCCTTGCTGCAGGCGCTCCTTGCCGGGATGGGCATGCTAGTCGCGAAAGTGCCGGCTGCCGGCGTATTGAGCTTTCTGGTGCTGTTCTTCGGCGTCATTCAAATCGGTGCATGGATCGTTCTCCTGCCTCTCATGATATGGAGTTGGTTCGGCCTGCCGACGACGACGGAGTTTGTGCTGTTCATCCTCTACATGGTGCCGGTTTCTTTGTTGGATAACCTGTTGCGGCCGTTCGTGATGGCCAAGGGGTTGACCACGCCGATGCCGGTAATCCTGGTCGGCGTTCTCGGCGGCACGATCGTTCATGGCATTCTCGGCCTGTTCATCGGTCCCATCGTGCTCTCGATCGCCTGGCAGCTACTGATGGTGTGGTGGCGCGACGGCGTAACAGCGATTGGCCCGGCCGACAGGGCCTCACTACTCGAATAGAAATTCTCGCCGGGAGAAAATAATGATCAGGGTCGGAATTGTCGGGCTGGGCCGCATGGGCTCGGCGATGTCGCGTCGCCTGCGCCAGCAGAGCTTCGACCTGATCGGCTGGGATCAGAAGACGCAAGCGAACCAGGCGTTGGCAGCAGAGGGCTTGCGCATCGCCGCCGGGCCCGGCGACGTCGCGGCACAGTCCGACGCGGTCATCTCCAGCATCACGGAGGATCATGGTGCGCGAAAAATCTTCGTCGGCGATGATGGGTTCCTCCGCCGCGACGTCGCCGGAAAACTATTCATCGAGATGAGCACGCTGCAGCCGACGACCGGCCGTGAACTCGCGCCGCTCGTCGAAGCGCGCGGCGCGCGGCTGATCGATGCGCCGGTGCTCGGGACGATTCCGCAAGTATCGGCGGGCTCGCTGTTCGCCATGGTCGGCGGCAAGGCTGAAGATGTCGAGCGGGCACGCCCGGTGCTGGAAAAATTGACGCGCCGGATCGTCCACATGGGCGGCAACGGCAGCGGCTACGCCATGAAGCTTGCCGCCAATCTCGGGCTCGGCGCCTACATCCAGGCGATCGCGGAATCGCTCGCGCTCGGCCTGCAGCAAGGCCTGTCGCTCGATCTGATGGTCGATGTGTTGCAAGAGAGCGCAACCGCGTGCGGCTGGCTCAAGGCCAAAGCTGACACCCTCAAGGGCAACAAGAGCGACATGACGCTCGATATTCGCACTCTGCGCAAGGATATGATGTCGGCGGTGGCGACTGGTGCGCTCACCGGCGTGCCGATGCCGCTCGCAGCCGGCACGCTCGCCTCCCTGTCGGCGGCAGTTGACGGCGACTATGGCGACGGCGATCTCGCCGAATTGCCAAAATTCTTTCGCGAGGCGATGCTGCAGAAATTCTAGAGCGTAAGAGCGACGGGAGGAATGGGGTGCATATGAAACTGCGAAATTTCGCGGCGGCTTTGGCGACCGTTTCCCTGGCGACAATCGCGTCGGACGGCGTGATTGCCGATCCATTTCCGCCTGGCGCGCAGGCCGAGAGCGTCAAGCAGATCGGTTTCTCTGCACTCGGCGGCCGCTTCGGCGGCTTCAAGATCGCCATCAAGCATACAGCGGACGACAAGTGGTATCTCTACATGGGCCATTCCTTCAATCAGGGCTGGAGCATCGTTGACGTCACCGATCCGACCAACCCGCGCTATGTGAAGTTCATCCCTTATGAGACCGACGATAAGAGCATCCTCACCGCCCAGGTGACGCTCCATGACGACCTGATGATCACTTCGCTCAACAGCTTTGCGCCGCAGAAGGACCCGAAGCCGGCGATCCTGCTGTGGGACATTTCCGACCCGGAAAATCCCAAGCAGATCGGTTCGTGGATGGGCGGCGCCACCGGCGCCCATCGCAACTCCTACCCGGGCGGCAAATACGCCTATCTTTCGACCAGCTATCCGGGCTTCAAATTGCACATCATGGTGATCCTCGATGTCAGCGATCCGGCCCATCCGAAGGAAGTCGGCAAGTGGTGGCAGCCCGGCCAGAAGGATGGCGAGCCGGCCTCGCCTTATCCGGAAGGCTTCCACGGGCCGGTCAATGTCAGTCCCGACGGCAAGATGGCGTCGTTCGGCTACACTCCGGACGTGGTCAATCTCGATATTTCCGATCCGAGCAATCCGAAGCTCATCGGCAAGCTCCACATCACCGAGCCGTTCGCCAGTGTCGGCATGCAGTCGGTTCATACCGTACTGCCGCTGTGGGATCGCAAGCTGCTCTATGTCAGTTCCGAGGCGCAGAAGGAGAAATGCGAAGACAACGGCCTGAACTTCGCCGGCATGATCGACAATGCCGATCCGGCGAAGCCGCGGCTGATTTCGATCTTTCCGACGCCGGTGCCGCCGGCGGACGCGCCTTACAAGGATTTCTGCGACAAGGGCGGACGCTTCGGGCCGCACAATACCAGCCAGGAAATCCACAATCCGGCGATTGCGCTGCCCGGCAAGTTGATCGACGTCGCCTGGTTCAATGCAGGGCTTCGCATCTTCGACATCAGCGACCCACGATTGCCCAAGGAGGTCGGCTACTTCATGCCGCCGGAGCGCCCCGATCTGCCGGGTCAATCGGGCGCCCACGCATCGCCAATCGACTGGAGTGAAGAGCTTGCCGTCGACGCCCGCGGCAACATCTACATGAACGACGACAAGTGGGGACTGTTCGTGTTGCGCTATACCGGCAAAGAGCCTCAGTAGAGGGCGACGAGTTCCAATGGTGGAACTTTGCTGCCGGGGCAATCTGCTGCCGCAGCTTGTCGTCTTCAACATTTATTTGAATTGGCTCTTGGGCATCAGCGAAATGGAGGGCAATTTTGAGCGATGATTCTCGCGCGCATCGCACGGCACGCGGTGGTCGCGTTTCGGCGCGGCCGGGGACCCAAGCAGGGTATCATGAATTCCGACCACATAGCGCGGCCGACGGCCGGGAACCGGGCCGCCCTGTTGTTTGAGAGAGCGCGGGGGTTGACGTCATCTGACATGCACCGCCTGCTGAAGCAGGTCGCGGAGCTTTTGTGCGTTGCGATCGTCTATATCGCGGTGGCGAAGCTCAGCCTCGCGGTGGCATCGGTCAACCCAAGCGCGACGCCGGTCTGGCCGCCCACCGGCTTTGCCCTGGCGCTCGTGCTGTTGCGCGGCTACGGGCTATGGCCGGCCATTTTTGTCGCCGCCTTCATTACCAACGCGACGACGGCGGGCTCGCTCGCCACCTCATTGGCGATCGCCGGCGGCAACACGCTCGAATGCCTGCTGGGAGCGTACCTGGTGAATCGCTGGTCGAACGGGCTGCGGACGTTCGATACGCCTGCCGGCGTCGCTCGATTTGCGCTGTTTTGCTTCACGCCGAGCACGGCCGTCAGCGCCACCGTCGGCGTGGTCGCCTTGAGCCTGGCTGGGTTTGCTGATTGGTCGAGATTCGCCACGATCTGGACGACCTGGTGGATGGGCGATTTGACCGGCGCCCTGCTGGTTGCGCCGGTTATGATGCTGTGGGCGATCGACCGGCGTGCCTTGGCGCAGTCGCAATTGCGGGAGGCCGGCGCGATCTTCGGCGCTGCGATTGCCGTCGGCCTGATCGCATTCAGCCCGCTCGTTCCGCTGGCCGCCGATGAAGGCTGGCTGGCGTTTCTGTCGATCGGTCCGCTGATGTGGGCCGCGCTCTACCGCAATCAGCGCGATACCGCCACGGTGGCGCTGATCCTGGCTGGCTTTGCGGTGTGGGACACGCTCTACAGCGGCGGGCCGTTTGCCCGCAATGACATCAACGATTCATTCCTGCTTCTGCTTGCCTTCATGATCAGCATTTCTGTTCCCAGCCTGGTGCTGAGCGCCGATGTGGCGACGCGCCGGCGCCGCGAGGAGCACCTCAGGCTCCTGACGCGCGAGCTGACGCACCGGTCGAAGAATCTTCTCGCCGTCGTGCAAGGCATGGTCCGGCAAGCCATCCGCAGGGCGGACAATATCGGCGATCTCGAAATGGCATTTGACGCACGCCTGCGCGCGCTGGCCGAAACCCACGACCTTCTTGTCAGCGACGCCTGGCACAGCACGGATTTTCGCGATCTGATCGGGACGCAATTGTCGCCGTTTCGGAGAATTGACAAAGATCCGGGTCTCGAAAAATCGGGACTGCGCCTCAATCCGCAGGCCGCCGAGTTGATCGGCATGGCGTTGTACGAGCTCGGCACCAACGCCGCGAAGTATGGGGCGTTCTCGGCGCATGGCGGCACGGTCAAGCTCGAATGGCAGATCGTCGCCGGCCGCAATTTGCTCATTCGCTGGCGGGAACGCGGCGGCCCGCCGGTCGCCAAGCCGCAAAGCCACGGCTTCGGCCACCTGGTGATCACCAATATCGTGCCGGCGACGCTGCAGGGCACCGCGAGCTTCGACCATGATCCGGACGGCGTCTGTTGGACGATCATAGTGCCGTCCGAGAACATTCTCGCCGACGGCGAGAGGGTGGGCTCGATCGATCCCGGTGCCGTCGTTTTGTGAGGTCGCCCGCGGGCCGCGACTAAAGCATGATCCCGAAAAAGCCGGCCATCGGACTTGATCCGAGGATGAAAACCGGTTTTCGGAAAAGATCATGCGCAAGCAAAAGGCTAGAGCAAGATGACGATTCGACCAAAACTCATCCCGCTCTAGCGCTTGCCCCACGGCACCAGCGCCCACACCCGCTCGTGCAGGTAATGGATCAAAATCTTGGTTACGACGTCGGCGAGCGCCACCGATCCGGCGATCTTGGTGCTGCCGCTGATCACGAACGTGACAACGAACGTGTCGATGCCGCCGGTGGTGCGCCAGCTCATGGCTTTGGCCAGCGAGCGGGCGTGCGTCTCGGTCCAGCGCGCAAATTGGCGTCTGCTGCTGCTTTTTAGCGTCGCAGATCGGGATTGCGGTATCTGCTCGATGCAACCCATGGCTACGGTATCGAACGTCTCCGGATCGATGAGGATGAAGCTGCCGGTTTCCCGGCACGCCGCATATGGCTCCGCCGCAATCGCGCGGTTGAGGCGCAGCGTGCAGGTTCCAATCTCGTTCGGTGCAATGGTCGGCGCCTCTACCAGACCGCGGCTGTCAAGGTCGAGCACGCGCAGTTGCGGCTCGACGCTTGCCGTTGCGGTGCTGGTGGCGAGCTTGAGCAGATAACGCTGGCCGGGGCCGAGCGCGCGGTCGCCGATCCAGAACACGCGGGCAAGAATTCGGTCGCTGGCGGACGGCGCCTGGTCGACGCCGGCGACTAGATCGCCGCGCGATGCGTCCACCTCGTCGGTGAAAGTCAGCGTCACCGAGCGACCGGCCTCGGCGCTCTCGAGATCGCCGTCGAACGTGACGATGCGCGCAACGCGCGTGACACGGCCGGAGGGCAGGAGCCGCACCATCATGCCGATATGAACGGCGCCGCTGACAATCAGGCCGCTATAACCGCGGAAATCCGCGTCCGGCCGGTTGACGAGCTGGATCGGCATGCGCAATGGCCCGGGCTGCAATATCGCCGGCTCGGCCGCTTCGAGAGCGTCGAGCAGCGTCGGCCCGTCATGCCAGGCCGTGTGCGGCGAGCGGCGAACGACGTTGTCGCCGCTTTTCGCGGCAACCGGAATGCTGACGATATCGTCGATGCCAAGCCCAGCCGCAAACGCGCGAAATTCGGCATCGACCGCCATGAATGCCTGCCGCGACCAGCCGACCCGGTCCATTTTGTTGATGGCCAGTACGACGTTGCGAATTCCAAGCAGGGACAGAATAACCAGATGACGCTTCGACTGCCGCGTCAGGCCGTCGTTCGCCGCGACCACGACCAAAGCGAGGTCGGCGGCGGAGGCTCCGGTCGCCATGTTAGCTGTGTATTGCTCGTGTCCTGGTGCGTCGACGACGATGAATTTTCGGCGGTCGGTGGCGAAGAAGCGGTAGGCGACATCGATGGTGATCTTCTGCTCGCGCTCGGCGGCGAGCCCATCCAGCAGCAGCGAATAGTCGAGCTCGCCGCCTTGGCTGCCGAGCTTTCGCGAATCCGCGGCCAGAGCGTCGAGTTGATCCTCGAATAGTTGGTTCGCTTCGAACAGCAGCCGCCCGATCAGCGTCGACTTGCCGTGATCGACCGAGCCGCAGGCGATGAAACGCAACAGGCGCTTGGCGCGCTGCTGGCGCGCGCGGGGCCCCGCCGCGAGCGCTGCCGGCTGCGAATGCGCATTCATCAGAAATAACCTTCCTGCTTCTTACGCTCCATCGACGCTGCACCGTCACCGTCGATGACGCGGCCGCGTCGCTCGGAATAACGGCTTTGCCGCGTTTCGCGCACGATCTCGGGAACCGTGCGGGCGCTGCTTTCGATCGCGCCGGTGAGCGGATAACAGCCGAGCGTGCGGAACCGCACCATTTTGATCTGCGGACGCTCGCCGGGCTTCAGCGGTAGGCGGTCGTCATCGACCATGATCAGCATGTCGTCGCGCTCGACCACCGGTCGCGGCGCGGCGAAATAGAGCGGCACCACCGCGATGCGTTCGCGCTCGATGTAGCTCCAGATGTCGTTCTCGGTCCAGTTCGACAGTGGAAATATGCGGAAGCTTTCGCCATCGCGTTTGCGGGCGTTGTAGATGCGCCAGGGCTCGGGACGCTGGCGCTTGGGATCCCACAGGTGATGGGCATTGCGGAAGGAGAAGATGCGCTCCTTGGCGCGCGACTTTTCTTCGTCGCGTCGCGCACCGCCGAGCGCAGCATCAAAGCGGTGTTGATCGAGCGCTTGTCGCAAGCTTTGCGTTTTCATTACGTCGGTGTGCAGCGCCGAGCCGCTGCCGATCGGATTGATGCCGCGGGCGAGCCCGTCGCGGTTGATATGCACGATCAGCCTGAGATCGAGCTGGTGCGCCAGCGCGTCGCGAAACGCGATCATCTCGCGGAATTTCCAGGTGGTATCGATGTGCAGCAATGGCAACGGCAGCTTCGCCGGGTAGAACGCCTTGCGCGCCAGATGCAGCAGGACAGAAGAATCCTTGCCGATCGAGTAAAGCAACACCGGATTATCCGCCTCGGCGACGGCCTCTCGGATGATGTGAATGCTTTCGGCTTCGAGCTCGTCGAGATGGGCGAGCCGGGCAGCCGACGCGGCCGCGATGGTCGATGCATCGACGGGTGCGTCCTCTCGCGGCGAGGACGCAGTCAGAATATCCGTATCCATTATTCTTGTTGTCCTATGATGATTGATTGCGACGCGCGGGTGAGCTGCGGCTGTCCTTCATATGATCGCGGAGTGCAGGCCGCATTCCTTCTTGTCCGATTGCTCCCACCACCAGCGTCCCGCGCGTTCCGGCTCGCCCGGCGCCACCGCACGGGTGCAGGGCGCGCAGCCGATCGACAGATAGCGGCGGTCGTGCAGCTTGTTGTAGGGAACGCCGTGACCACGCACGAACTCAACGGCGCGCTCGCGATTCCAGTCGAACATCGGATTGGCCTTGATGAGCTGACGCTGACTGTCGAACGACACGACGGCGAAGCGGGAGCGATCGGCGGACTGATCGGCGCGGATGCCGGTGATCCAGGCGGCGGCGCCGTCGAGCGCCCGCGCCAGCGGCGCGACCTTGCGTACGGCGCAGCAATCGAGCCGCGCCGCGACCGAGGCGCGCATACCGTCGGGGCCCTGTCGTGCAATCAGCGCCGCCAGCTCATCGTTCGTGGGCGCAAAGGAAACGATGCGTGCACCGTAGCGGCGCTCGGTCTCGGCCCAAACCTCAAGGGTTTCCGGGAATAGACGGCCGGTGTCCAGCGTGACGATGTCGATTGTGAGGCTTTGCGCGAAGATCGCGTGCGCGATGGCCTGATCCTCGAGGCCGAAACTGGTGGTGAACACGATCTTTCCAGCAACCGCAGCGCGGATCGCGGCGAGGCGCTGAAACAGGTCGAGGCTGGCGAAGCGCGCCGCAAGCACAGCGGCCATTGCCGTCACGGCGTTGGCCGGCTCGGCCGGTGCCGCGACCGCCGACCGCAGGCGCTTGGCCGCAGCCTGCGAAGCTCCAGACATAAGCAGTCCTCACCAGTGACCCCAGGCGCGACATAGAATGAAATTTCTTGAATGCCAAGGCGTCTTACCGAAAAAAGAAAATATGGCTATATAGTGAGCAGATCGCAGATTTGCGTTTTATCTCACGATGGACTGCGAGAAGCCGTCCGATGTTGGATCGGCATACATAGCGCCCGGGATAGGCAGGCACAGACGACATTGCCGTGCGCCGTCTACTCGGCGGCTTGCGACATCACGTGCTGGCGGAATCTCGGCATGACCTCTTGCGCCAAAAGTCGCATCGAGTCGCGCTCCCAGGCGCGGTTCGGGCCGCTCCAGTCGAGGCCGGTCATCAGTAGGATGCCGAACGGGCCGACGGTGTCGCGGAAGGCGACAAGTTTGTCGAGAAAGATCTTCGGCGAGCCGTAGATCATGCAGCCTTCGGTGATGACTTCGACGGTGGCTTCCTCGTCCGACATAGCCGGATCGGGCTTGAGCACCGAGAGGATGCCGACCCGGGACAGCACTTCGCGCATGTAAGTATAGAAATAGTGGTTCGAGCCTTGTTCGCTGTGGATGCGGTCGCGCGCTTCCGCGTCGCTCGGCGCCACCATGACGTTGCGTGCGACGCGCCAGTTGTCGCCGCGCGCTGGCTTGCCCGCATCGACGCAGGCTTTGCTGTAGGTTTGCCAGTGCGAGGCGACGGCGCTGTTCGGCACATTGTTGCCGGATATGATGCCCCAGCCCTGTTGCGCGGCGACGCGCGCGGTCGGCGATTCGCGGCTCGACAGCGAGGTCGAGACCGGCGGTCCGGGCTTCTGGTAGGGCTTAGGCATATAGCCGATGCCGAGTTTTGGAATGATCGCGTCCTTCAGGGTGACGCTGCGGAATTCGCCCGGAATGTCGTAAGGCGGATCCTGCGACCAGATTTTCTGAATTGCCTTGATCGATTCGACGAATTTGCGCGTGCGCACGGCGCGATCGGCATTGTCGAACAGCTCGAAGTCGGAAAGCAGTCCGCCCGGTCCGACACCGAGCATGAAACGCCCGCGTGTCATGTGATCGAATTGCGCGGCTTCGGCGGCGACCACCACTGGGTCGTGGTTCGGCAGGCAGATCACCGCGGTGCCGAAGGTCAGGTTTTTGGTGCGCGACGCGAGCCCTGCCATGAACATCATCGGCGAGGGGATCGGCTCGGTGGTGGCGGAAAAATGCTCGCCGACCCACAATTCGTCGAAACCGAGCTGGTCGGCGTAGAGCGCCTTCTCTTCGTCCTCGGCCAGCGTGTCCGCGAACGAGTGGGTTGGCGGATGCACCGGCATCATGAAAATTCCAAGCCGCATTACCCGATCCTCTCGTTCGCCATCGGCAGTCCGCTGCATCTTGATCCGGATCGCCGGCCGACGCAATCTTCGGCGGAAAGCAGGAGGAAATGCCATGAGCGTCGCCGAGTTGCGCCCGGCCGCCACGCCGGGTGCCATTCCGACCGCCGGGGAGCTCGTTGCGCGGGCGCGGGCATTAGCGCCGAAGCTGCGCGAGCGCGCGGTGCGGGCCGAACGCGAGCGCAACATTCCGCAGGAATCCGTCGACGAATTCATCGACGCCGGCCTCATCCATACGCTGCAGCCTAAACGCTGGGGCGGCTACGAGCACGACCACGAAGTGGCCTTCGACATCTCGGTCGAGCTCGGCAAATCCACCTGTGGCTCGTCGGCCTGGTGCCTGAACTATCTGGCCGATCACGCCTGCATCCTGGCGCTGTTCCCGGAAGAAGCGCAGCACGACGTGTGGAGCCGCAACAAGGTGGCCTGCATTGCCACCTCGGCGGCGCCGACCGGGAAGGCCGCGCCGGCGCCGGGCGGCTATCGGCTCGACGGCCGCTGGTCGTGGTGCTCGGGCTTGCGGCATTCGCACTGGATCATGATCGGCGGACTGGTGCAGCGCCCGGGTGAGGACCATCCCGATATGCGGCTCTATCTGGTGCCAGTCTCTGAGCTCAAGCAGGACGACACTTGGTATTGCGCGGGATTGCGCGCGAGCGGCTCGAACACCGTGGTCGCCGACAACGTCTTCGTGCCCGAGTACCGCAGCGTCTCGTTTTCGACGCTGCGCGACGCCCATGCGCCGGGCGGCAAGGTCAATCTCAATCCGATCTACAACACGCCGTTCATCGCCGTGCACAGCTATGCGCTGCTCGGCCCCGTGCTCGGCGTCGCTCGCGGCGGCTATGACGACTTCGTGCAGTGGACCCGCAAGCGCTATCTTACCTACACGCAACTCAACATCGCCCAGCACGTGCCGGTGCAGATCCGCGTCGCCGAGATCGCGGCCGAGATCGACGCCGCGGAGCTTCTGGCGCGGCGCGCATTCAAGCTGGCGCGGCAGGATTACGCCGGCATGTCGCTCGAAACGCGCACCCTGTTGCGCCGCGATTTCGTCTATGCGGTGCGCAAGCTGCGCGAAGCGATGGACGAGCTGGTGAAAATTTCGGGCTCGAGCGGGTTGATGGACGATAACTCGATCCAGCGTTGCTGGCGCGACGCTCACGCCATCTCGTCCCACGTGGTGATGAACTGGGACGTGCCGGCGGAGAATTTCGGGCGGATGGAATTCGGCCTGGGGCTTAATCCCAACTATCCGATGTTCTGATCGCCGTCATTGCGAGCGAAGCGAAGCAATCCAGCGCGGCGGCCCGTTCTGGATTGTTTCGTCGCGTCGCTCCTCGCAATGACGGTCAGTTCCACCGCCACACGCCGTAAGCGTGGCCGTTCTGCATTTGCGGCGCGATGTAGGTCGGCTTGCGGTTGCCGATGGCGCCGAGCATGGCGATCCAGTTCAACAACTCGCCGCCGACGTTGCCGGCCCTGCGCATACGGTATTCGGTCGCCTCGGCGATAAGCTGGTCGATCTTTTGTGCTTCGAGCAGCTCGATCACGTGCGCCGCCCAGGCGGGGTCGGGCACGCCGTCGGAGCGGCTCGCCGCCATGCGCGGGCCGCCGACTTCGAGGGAGAAGCTGCCGCTGCCCATGACGACGACGCGCAACGGTGGCGGCCACGACTCGATAGCGCGGGCCACCGCCTGGCCCAGCGCATAGCAGCGTTGCGACGACGGCAACGGCGGCACGTGGCCACTGATGAAGAGCGGGATCACCGGAATTTTCATATCCGGGGTCAGGAAGTGCAATGGCACAGTCACTGAGTGGTCAACCGAATAGTTCTGCGTCATGGCGACGTCGTAGCCGGCGGTGACGGCGGCGGTGCGGATATGCGCCGCGAGATCGGGCAGCGATTGCACGACGTAATTTGGCACGTCGCGCGGCTCGTCGTTCGGCGCCTTGAAGGTCTTGTCGATGCCGATGGCAAAGATCGGCAAGGCGTCGAGGAAAAACGTGTTAAGGTGATCGGTGTCGAACATCACGATCAGGTCGGGCCGCGTCGCGGCAAGCTGTTCCTTCTGCGCCCCGAATAGCTTGGCGATCTCGCAATCGGGGCCGTCGCGCTTGACGAAGTGCGGGAAGATCGGCGTGTGCGGCACGCCGAAACCGGCGACGATCCGGGCCATGGCTCAAAACTCCTGCTGTTCGTGGCTCACGCCACCGGCTCGCCGACCTCATTCACCTTCACCGCGCGCATGCGCTGATTGTAGGTCTCGGCGTTGAGCCCGCAGACCTCGAAGCGGGCAAGATAGTTCATGAGGAAGCCATTGGCGCCCATGCGGTAGAGCTGGCCGACATCGCCGGCAGTAAGCAGGCGGCGTTCCTCGTCGGTGAGGTCGAGCGGCGCCAGCGCCTTGGCGGGATCGGCCTTCATGGCGGCGCGGAAGGCGTGGTCGCGCAGCACTTCGCGGCACAGGTGGTTCACGGTGAATATCGACATGGTTCAACTCCGATCTTGCGACATTTTTCGCACGATCGCGCGCCGATTGCCACCGTCGCCCGGCGTTGGCTAAGCTTTCGCCAATCCCGCGGGAGGAGCGCGAAATGGCTTCGGCAACGGCAACGCAAGGGCGCCGCACCAACCCGGTCTTCAACGACCGCAAGCTCAAGCTTGGTACCTTCGGCACCAATCTCGACCGCGGCTGCGCCATCTCCACCATTGATGGCGTGCTTGAGATCAACTGGCCGAACACGCTGGAACTGGCGAGAATTTCCGAGTCGATGGAGTTCGAGGCACTGGTGCCGATCGGGCGTTGGCATGGGTTCGGCGGCGTCACCAATTTCAACGGCCCGGGCTTTGAGTGCTTCTCCTGGGCCGCGGCGGTCGGTGCCTCGACCCGCTATTCCGGCATCTTCGCCACGTCCCACGTGCCGACCATCCATCCGGTGATGGCGGCGAAGCAGGCGGCGACCATCGATCACGTCACCGGCGGCCGCTTCGCGCTCAACATCGTCACCGGCTGGAACCGGCCCGAGATCGAAATGTTCGGCTCGCCGCTGATGGAGCACAACGATCGTTACGACTGCGCGGCCGAGTGGCTGCACATCTTGAAAGAACTTTGGACACGCGAGGAGCCGTTCGATTTCGAAGGCCGCTTCTACAAGATCAAGAAGGGCTATCTCGAGCCGAAGCCGATCCAAAAGCCGTTCCCGGCAGTGATGAATGCCGGCGGCTCGGAGAAGGGCCAGCACTTCGCGGCGAAATACTGCGACATGGTCTACGTAGTGTTCGGCTCCCACGATTTCGACGACTGCAAGGCGAAGGTCGATTCCTATCGCCAGCTTGCGCGCAAGGAATACGGCCGCGACATTCAGGTGTGGAGCTACGCTTACGTGGTGCAGGGTGAGACCGAGCAGGAAGCGAAGGATTATTTCGAGGACTATGTGAACGCGAAGGGCGACTGGGACGCGGTCTCAAACCTGGTCGACACCATGATCGCCAACGCCAAGACGCTGCCGGCGCCGGTGCTGGCCGAAATGAAGAAACATTTCATCGCCGGCTGGGGCGGCTATCCGCTGGTCGGCACAGCGGAGCAGATCACGGACGGCTTGGTGCGCATGTCGAAAATGGGTCTCGACGGCACGCTGCTGAACTGGCCGCGCTATATCGCGGACCAGCGCTGGTTCGAGGACCGTGTCTATCCGCTGGTGGTGCAGGCGGGGTTGCGCTAAGTGCCGCTTCGGCATCTTTACCGAGCGAGGCGCAGCGCATAGCGGTGTGCCGCAGACCTGGGATCGTCGCAACCGCCGGGTCCGGGAAACATGGCGATGAGATACTCAAAAATACGGCCGGCTCGCGTCGCGCCCCAGGCCGAGCGCCATGCGGCCGTAGTGCGTAAAGTTCATCTCGCTATTGACCGCGATGTGCATGGACATGAAATGGATGTCGCGCCACGCCCGCTGTAGCGGATGAGACGTGTTGAAACTCGCGGTGCCGCTGAGCGCGACGAGAGCGTCGACAACGCCGACGGTCAGCTCCGATATGCGGGCATAATCTCGGACCGAGCGGGCGAGGTGGTCCGGCGAATAGTCTTGCGGCGCTTCGGTCACGTTGACGCAGCGGCGCAGCAAGAGATCGGCAGCGTCGAGATCGGCGGCGGCACGCGCCATGCGCACCTGAATCGAGGCCTTCTCGGCAAGCGACGAGCCGTCCTGGGTGACCCGCGTCTTGGCCCAGTCGCGGAAATACTCGTAGGCGCCTTGCGCCGCACCCAGCATCGGCGTCGCAAACGAGATCGGCGCGTAATAGAAGAACGGCGTGTGGAAGATCACGTCTTTGTACCTGGCGCCGCCCGGCGTCTTGCCGTCGCGTAGCTCCGTCAACTTGAGTACCCGGTCGTTCGGCACGAAGGCGCCGTCGGTGACGATGGTCTTGCTGCCGGTGCCGCACATGCCGGCGGTGAACCAGGTATCGCGGATGGCGTAATCGCCAGGCGCCACCAGGAAGAATTTCCATTCCGGGCCGGCGGCCTCCTGCGCCATGCCGCCGAGCATGACCCAGGTGCAGTGGTCGACCCCGCTGGCGAATGGGGATCCCTTGCCGGAGACGCGATAGCCGCCATCGACCGGCACCGCGACCGCCGCCGGCGCGAACGACGCTGCGACCGGCACGTCGAGGCCGTTCGCCCACAGCGTCCTCTGCGCGATTTCCGGATATTGCGCGATCAAATGGTTGTGGTGGATGATGAGGCTTGCGCACCAGCCGTGCGACGCATCTGCCTTGCACAGTTCGCGCGTGACCTCGAACCAGGTATCGAAGCCGAGCCCGTAGCCGCCGGCTTCCTTCGGGACCAGGATGCGGGCAAAGCCGGCATCGAGCATCTCTTTGACCGACGCCTCGGGAATTCGCCGTGCCTGCTCGGCCGCAGCAGCGCGTTCGGAAAATCGCGGCGCCATGGCGCGGACGCGATCGAGAATGTCCCATTTGGTTGCGCTTTGCGCAGGGGAGGGCATGCGCTGCTCCTATCGCTCGGACGCTTTTGACGCCGTCAGCACCAGGCGCCGACCGACCGGGAAGAGCTGGACGTTGTAACGCTGAACGACCCAACCCCAGATGCCGAACGGCGCCTTCAGCATGACTGCGATCGCGATCGCACCCATGAGGATGAGATAGATTGTGCCGTAGTCGGCCAGAAGCTCGCGCAGCATAATATAGATCAGCATGCCGACGAACGGTCCCTCGAGCGTGCCGATGCCGCCAATCACCACCATGAAGATTACCACGACCGTCCAGTCGTTGATGCTGAAGCCGGCCTCGGGCGAGATGCGCAGCTTCTGCAGGAAGATCAACGCGCCGATCAGGCCGGTGCACGCCGCAGTCACCAGATAGACGATGAATTTGGTGCGAAAGGTGTTGACGCCGAGGCTTGCCGACGCCGGCTCGGAATCGCGGATCGCCGTGAGCGCCAAGCCGTGCCGCGAACGCAACAACAAGTAAACGATGGCAAAGACCAGAGCGGCGACAGCGAGCGACATGAGATAGAGGACCGCGTCGCGCACGTCGCGGTCGGACGATATCTGGCGCAGGATCGGCACGGTGAGCGAGAGGCCGGAGCCTGCGCCCAGTACCAGAATCAGGCTCGCAAGCAGGGCAAAGACTTCGGATACGACCCAGGTGCCGATGGCGAAATAGGCGCCGCGCAATCGGAATACCGCGAACGAGACCGGAATGGCGATCAGTCCGGCGAACGGCCCGGCGAGCAGCAGCGCCAGATAGAGGTTCACGTTGGCCGGCCCGGTCAGATAGAACAGCGCGTAGCCGCCGAGTCCGACATAGGCCTGCTGGCCGACCGAGACGAGGCCAGCATAGCCGGCGAGCAGATTCCATAGCTGCGCCAGTGCCAGATAGTAGGCCATCTCGGCGATGAGCCGCATCCAGCCCGGATCGCCCCACCACCACGGCAGCGTAACCAGCGCGACCAGCACTGGTGCCGCGATGACGGCAAAAGCGCGACTGGCCCTGGTCCCACGCTCCACCCGGTCGGCTTCCATTGTCAGTCCCTCGTCCGCGGGAACAGCCCGCTCGGGCGCGCCACCAGGATGGCAAGAAAAGCGAGATGGCCGGCGAGAATTTGCCAGTTCGGATCGAGCGCGGCGCCGATCGTTTGCGCGATACCGAGAACGACGCCGCCAATGAGCGTGCCCCACAGACTGCCAAGGCCGCCGATGATCACGGCTTCGAACGCCAGAATGAGCCGGATCGGTCCGGCTGACGGAGCGAAGATCGTGCGGATACCGAACAGGATGCCGGCGAGCGCGGTGAAGACCATCGCAATGCCCAGCGCCATCGCGAACAGCTTGCGGTTGTCGATGCCCATCAGCTCGGCGGTGTCGGCGTCGTCGGATACGGCGCGAAAGGCGCGGCCGAGCCGCGTGCGGTAGAACAGGAGCTGCATGCTGGCGATGGCGAAGACCGCGACGGCGAAAACCAGGATCGGATAGGCGCCGATGGCGAGACCGCCCGGAAGCTGCAGGCTCGCGGTCTCGATTGCTCCTTCCTTGAGCCGGTGGTCGTAGGCGCCAAAGATCTGCAGTAGTCCGTTCTGGATGATGATCGAAATCCCGAAGGTGACGAGCAGCGGCGGCAATAGCCCGCCGCTGAGCGTCTGGTTGAGCAGGCCGCGTTGCAGCGCGTAGCCAAGCGCGAACATCACCGGTACGACGACGATGGTGCTCAGAAACGGATCGAGCCCGGTGCTCTCGGTGACGATCAGCGCCACGTAGGCGGAGAGCACGATCAGGTCGCCGTGAGCGATGTTGACTAGCCGCATGATGCCGAATGACATCGACAGCCCGATGGCGAACAGGGCGTAGAAGCCGCCGAGCAGGCCGCCCTGAACGAGGATGTTGAGCCAGTTCATCCGGTCCGCCCTAGAGCGGGATGAGTTTTGGTCGAATCGTCATCCCGCTCTAGCCTTTTGCTTGCGCATGGTCTTTTCCGAAAACCGGTTTGCCACTTTTCGGGATCATGCTTTAGAGTCCGAAATAGGCTGCGGTGATCGCGGCGCGGTTGAAGTCCTTGGTTGGCGCCGTCAGCGCCAGATGCCCCTCCTGGAAACAGTAGAAGCGCGTCGAGGCGTCGAGCGCGCGATTAATGTCCTGCTCGACCAGCACGACGGTCGTGCCTTCGGCGATGATGGCGTCGAGGCACTGGTAGATGTCGCGGATAACGACCGGGGCGAGGCCGAGCGACAGCTCGTCGCACAGCAAGAGTCGCGGATTGGCCATCAGCGCGCGGCCCACCGCCGCCATCTGCTGTTGCCCGCCGGACAATGCCGGCGCCGGCAGGTGGCGCAGATCGCGTAGCCGCGGGAACAGTTCGTAGACGCGTTTCAAGCTCCACGGTCCGGGGCGCTCACTGTGACCGCCGAGCAGCAGGTTTTCCTCCACCGTCAGGCTTGGAAACAGGCGGCGGCCTTCCGGCACCATGGCGATGCCGAGCCGCACGATATCGTGCGGCGTAAGCTGGCCGATCGGCTTGCCGTCGAATATCACCATTTCGGGCTTGGTCGGCAGCATGCCGGCGACCGAGCGCAAAAACGTGGTCTTGCCGGCGCCGTTGGCGCCGATGATGGCGACCGTCTCGCCTTGCTCGATGCTGACATTGATGCCGAATAGCGCCTGGAAGTCGCCGTAGAACGCCGAAAGGCTGCGCGTCTCAAGCAGGCTCATGACACCGGCATGCCCATATAGACCTCGCGCACTCTGGGCTCGTTCATGACGTCGCGCGGGTCGCCCTGCGCCAAAACCTGGCCGAAATTCATCACGATCAGCCGGCTCGCGACCGACAGCAGCGCGTGCACAATGTGCTCGATCCATACGATAGTGGTGCCGCCGGCGTGGATGTCCCTGATGGTCTTGACCAGCTCGCCGCATTCAAATTCGGTGAGCCCGCCGGCGATCTCGTCGAGCAGCAGGAGCTTTGGCTCGATCGCGAGTGCCCGCGCCAGTTCCAGCCGCTTGCGCTGCAGCAGGGTCAGCGTCCGCGCCGGCGCGTTAGCCTTGTCGTAAAGGCCGGTCACGCGCAGCACGTCGCAGCAGCGACCATAACTTTCCCGCTCGCCCTTGCGGCCGCCGTAGATCGCGCCGACCAAAAGGTTCTCGAACACGCTCATGTTCGCGAACGGATGCGGAATCTGATAGGAGCGGCCGATGCCGAGCCGCGAACGCGCGTGCGGCGCCATGGCCGTCATGTCGGCGCCGTCGAATAGGACGCGGCCTTGGGTTGGTGCGACATCGCCGGTGATCAGGTTGAACAACGTGGTCTTGCCGGCACCGTTGGGGCCGATTACCGCCAGCGCCTCGCCGGCCGCGAGCGCAAGGCTCAACGAGTCTACGGCTTTGAGCGCGCCGTAGGATTTTGACACACCGTCAAGTTCGAGAAGCACCGTCATGCAGAATTGTTACACACCGAGCCGCCGCGCTTTGTGCGCGGCGGCTATATTCGCCAACCGTCAGCGCTTTACGAATATTGAATCGCCGAAAACGGCCTGTCGAGCGGGATGTTCGGCGCGGAGCCGTTGAACACGATGTTCAGATCGTACTTCCACTTGGTGCCCTTCTCCCATTGGCCGCCGACCAACGGGGTCGTGCACACATTCGGCACCGGATTGGTCGGTCCGCCTTTCCAGGTGATCGGGCCGACGATCGACTGATAGTCGGTCTGCGCGATAGCGTCGCGAATCGAGGCGGCATCGAGCTTCTTGGCACGCTTGAGCACGTCGATGGCGACCTCGAGGTTGGCGTGCTTGAAGCCGAGCGGCTGGGTCCATTGTTTGCCGCTCGCCTTCTCGTAGGCGTCGCAATATTGCTGGGCAGTCTCTCCGGTCAGCCCCGACTTGAACGGGTGATGGTGCGACCACCATACCTCCGTCGACATGCCGGCGCCACGATCGCCCAGCGCCTCGACGGCGGTGGGGAACAGCAGCGCTTTTGGCGGGGTTACGATTTTCGGTCGATAGCCTTGTTGCGCGCACTGCGTCCAGAAGATCGCGAACTGCGGCGGGTTGAAAATGCCGCAGGCAATATCGGCGTTCAGGTTCTTCAGTTGCGTGATCTGCGCCGTGAAGTCGTCGGCCAGCGGCGGATAGAGGCCGAGATAGTGCACGTCGAAGCCGTGGCTTTTGATGGTGGCCGGCAGCCCACGCACCGGATCGCTGGCGGCGATGCCGTCTGGATCGTTGGTCAGCATCACGCCCGCAATCTTGTTGCTGCCCGGCAGCGTCAGCCACATCTCGGCGAACATGTTGGCGGCCATGTCGAAGCCCCAGAAGAAGTGGTAGGTCCACTCGAAGCCTTTCTTGGGGTCGCCCTTGCGGCCGAAGAACCAGGACTGCCAGGGATCGTCCGAGGTGACGCAGGGCACACCGGCGAGCTCGCATTGATCGGCGACCGGATTGGTGGTGTCGCCGGTGGACGAGGCAATCATGATGTCGACGCGGTCGTTGTTGATGAGCTGCGCCGCCACTTCCGACGCACGGTTCGGATTCGACTGGCTGTCGCGGTTGAGGATTTCGACCCTGTGCTTCTCGCCGGCGACCACGATGCCGTCGCCGAGGAACTTGCTCACCGCGTCGGCCACCCATTTCGACGGTTCGCCAAAGGCAGCGATCGGACCGGTCTCCGGTGTGATCTGGCCGATCTTGATGGTTTTTGGTGCGGCGCGCGAGGATTGGAAGGTCCACGGTGAGGTGATCACGCCGGCACCGCCTGCCGCGATCAGCTTGAGCACCTTGCGGCGCTGCCGGTCGACAGCGCGCGCTTTTTGAGCTGCCCCCGAATTCGGCTTCATCTCTTGTCCTCCCTTGTCACAGGTCTGGTCGCCTGTCGGCCTGCCTTTGCAGACGATGGGACCCTGCCCCAAGACATCATTGCAGACATTTCCGGGACCGCCTATGGCCTGGCGGCACGAAATTGGTTGTCATGATTTGCCTTTTCCGCGACGGTGCGACGCAGCGTCCGCGGCTTAGCCATTGCGCTCCTTATAGGATTCCGCCGCTATCCAGCTTTCCATCGCCGGTCCGATGCCGGCGCCAGTCACCAGGTTCTTGCGCCAGCCGGCGTCGGAAGGACGCACGATCAACATCCAGCCTGCGCCGAATGCGTCGCTGGTCAACAGTTCGGGCCGGCGGACCAATGCTTCGTTATGGGCCACGACAGCGCCGTCGAAACCGGCGCGCGCGGCGCCGACCCATTTGCCGCCTTCCACCATGGCGAACCAGCGGTTCGCCTCGAAGGCGTGATTGAGGCGCTTTGGCGTGAACACGAGAATTTCCCCCATCAGCGCCGCCGCCCAACTGGTGAAGCCCGCGCGCACGGTGGCATCCGGCAACGGGGCGTACCAGATCTGGTTCTCGACGTCGTAGAACAGATGCTCGGGGAAATCGTGATCCTGGACGCGGGCCAAGGCCGGCCTCTTAAAAGGTCAGGACGCGGCAGTCCTCGCCCATGACGTCCTGGATCATGGCGGCCGCACCCATCACACCGTTGCATTCGGGAATGAGGTCGGCTTCGGTCTTGCCGAACAATTCGAGGTTGGCGGGGCAGGCCCAGAATTTCGCGCCTTGGCCGTGGGCTTCCTTGATCCAGTCGTAGACCGTCATCGGATCGCCGGCCTTGACGTGGATCGCCTGCGCGACGCCCCTGAGCATCAACTTGCCGGCGCTCGCGGTGCACAGCACGTCGACCGGGTGATCCATGGCGGCGGCTACGGCGGCATAATAGAACGGCGCGCCAAGTTCCTCCGGATTGCGTGGGTCGGTGTTCATCAACACGATGAGGAGGCGGCGCGCGCTCATTGCAGCTCGGTCTCCTCGACCTTCAGCCGCCGTCCCCATTTGTCGAAGAAGTGACCTTCGTTGAGCACCAGCGGGCTCTGGTCGATCCGGGCCTCGAGCGCGCGCAGCCGCAGCCGCGCTGTCGGATTGTCGAGCGGCCCGCCATCGGTCACCGGAAAGAACGAGGCGCCGTCCCACTCTTGGCCCGAGCCCGCGAACAGCACAACGATCTCGTTCCAGTCGGTCTCGGTGCCGATGACGTTGAGATAGGTCGAGCACAACGGCAGCACTTTGGCGTCGCCGATCGAGACCAGGACGATGAGGGCCGTGAACGCGCCGGCCTGGGCAAATTCTTGGGCGAGCCAGCGGTCGAAGTCGGTCGCTTGTGGGTTGGGTGAGGACGTCGACAACGGGCGTCTCCGGTTGCGGCTCTAACGTGGCGGAAGAGAGAGGGAGTCGAACCCACCAAGGACCGGCTCGCGGCCCCTCCCGGATTTGAAGTCCGGACGCCCCACCGGGGACGAGTCTCTTCCTGGATCGGTATGTTCGCGGCCTGCCGGTTCCGCGGCGCCGCGAAACAGATCGAGCCTGTGCTTGTTGACGCGGCGCAGGTCGCCGCGGCGCAAGGTGACGCCGTGGCGGTCGAAAAATTCCAGAATCTGGATCGCAACCTTGCGACCGTTCTCGACCTTGTCGCGGAACTGCGCCGCGGTGAACTGGGCATCGGCCGCCGCGGCGCCGAGATCGACGACGATGCCGACCATCTCGGCCACGGTCTCGCGCAGGAAAAAATGATCGTGCGCGACTTCGTCAACTTTGCCCATGCGGCCGACGAGCTTGAGCAGGCGGCGGACGTCGGGCTCGCGCTGCTCCAATGCATTGGCGATGTCACGCACCCGCGGCGGCCGGAAGCGCTCGGCGCCGCCGAGAAGCGGTGCGACCTTGCTCCAGATTTTGTCGTCCTGTGGCGTCAGCCGCGCTTCGTGTCCGGCAAGACGCACCCAGGCACCGTCGAGTGCGATCTCTTTGCCACGGACAAGTCCTTGGAGAATCGACAGAAAAGCCGGGGCTGGCAGGCGTGGTGAAAGCTGCATGCGCAGCCGTTCCAGGCCGATGCCGGGCATGTCCGGATTGCCGGCGTGGAAGCTTTGCAGCGCCGCCACCAGGTCGCGTTTGAATTGCAGCCAGACCGGCGCCGATAACGCAAAAATGCGGTCGCCGCTTACGGCCCGGACGACGTTGAGGCGTTCGCAGATTCCTTGCGTTTGCATTTCGGATAGCGCGCGATCGCGGGCAAACGCGGTCAGGTCGACGTGTTGGGGCGTAAGCTCCAACAGCGCCGCAAGTGCACGTTCCGGATCGTCGATTGCGCGGGCCTGTAGCTGCGCAAGCCGCTCCGGGGTGCGCCGCTTGCGCGATGGCGCGCGCAGGTCCAGAAATTTACCGCCGCCGATGGTGCGTTGCGCCGTTGTATCGCGCAGCACGAAGCGATCGCCGTCGGCGGCGGCGATCGGCCGGTCCAACACGATCTGCACCGTTGCCTCGGTGCCGGGCGCGATCGATTCGTCGCCGAGCAGCACGATGCGGGCGCCGACTTCAGTCGCGGCGTGATGCAGCCGCGCCGGCATCCATTGCGTTACCGGTTTTTGTTCGCTTGCGAGCAACCGCAGCGTCGCGTCGACTCGGTCGGTTGGCGCGTGCAGATCGGGATCGAGCACCACGTCGCCGCGGGCGATGGCGTCCTTGCTGATGCTGTCGCCGGCAAGATTGAGGGCGCAGCGCTGGCCGGCGAGGCCGCGTTCGGTCGGCCGGTTCTGGGCGTGGATCGAGCGCACCCGTGCGGGGAGCCCCGACGGACTGATCATGACGCGGTCTCCGGCGCTGACCGCGCCCGATAGCACGGTGCCCGTCACCACTGTGCCGGCGCCAGCGAGGGTGAACGAGCGATCGACCGCAAGCCGGAACCGTTCCGCGGCCGCCCGCGTGGTCATGGCATGTGCCGCGCCGAACAGCTTGTCTCGCAACGGCTCGACGCCTTCGCCGGTCGCGGTCGAGACCGGAATGATTTCGGCGCCTTCGAGGCCGGTGCCATGCAACAGTTGGGCGATTTCGGCCACCACCTTCGCCCGCTGTTCCGGCGCGGCCAGGTCGATCTTGGTCAGCGCCACGGCGCCGCGTGCGATGCCGAGCAGATCGACGATGGCGAGATGCTCGCGGGTCTGCGGCATGACGCCGTCGTCCGCGGCAATAGTCAGCAGCACGAAATCGATGCCGGTGGCGCCGGCGAGCATGTTGTGGACGAATTTCTCATGGCCGGGCACGTCGACGAAGCCGAGCACGGTGCCATCGGGCGCCGGCAGATAAGCAAAGCCCAAATCGATGGAGATGCCGCGCGCCTTCTCCTCTTTGAGGCGGTCGGTGTCGACGCCAGTGAGGGCCCGCACCAGCGAGGTCTTGCCATGGTCGATATGGCCGGCGGTGCCGACGATCACGGCGTTGCCTCCGGCAAGGGCATTGCGGCGCGCCGTTCGGCCTCGGCGATTTGCGCCGGCGTGAGCGCGGCCCGCACGGCTTGAAAAAATTGCCCGGCGAGCGGGCTGCCGCCGGCCCGCGCGCGGGTGAGCCAGACGAAAGCTTCGACCGGATTGCGCTCGACGCCGGAGCCGAGATGCAGGGCAGCGCCGAGCATGGCCTGGCCGTCGGCATCGCCGCGTTCGGCGCCCCGCCGCCACCACTGTGCCGCTTGCACCGGGTCGCGCTCGACGCCGAGCGCGTTGTGGAAAATCATGCCGAGCCGGGTCATCGACGCGGCGACGCCGTGCGCCGCGGCGCGTTCGGCGAAATGCCGGGCGGCGCCATAGTCGGGCGTAGCGACGTCGCCTTCGAGCAGCATCCAGCTCAGCATGTCCTGCGCCGGGCCGTCGTCCTGTTCGGCGGCGGCGCGATAGAGCGCGAGCGCGCGGGGGTAATCCTGTTCGACGCCATCGCCCTTGAAGTACAGCGCGGCGCAATTGCGTTGGCCGACGCTATCGCCGGCGGCGGCGGCAAGCGACAGCCATTGCGCGGCGAGCTTGGGGTCGCGCGCGACGCCGAGTCCTTCGGTGAAACAGGCGCCGACATTATTCTGCGCCCGCGCCATACCGGCCTGCGCCAGTGGGCCCCAGATTGCCAGAGCTCGCGCGTAGTCGCCGCGGCGCGACGCCTCATAGGCTTCCGCCATGCGGTCGGCGATCGTGGCGTCGTCGTCCGGCCGCCCCTTCTTCGCCAGCGCCTCAAGCCATCGCATCGTCATCCTCCGCAATGGCGAGCGAGGCCAGATTGGCGACGAAGGCGGCCTCGTCGTCGAGGCAGCGTAGATCGAGCAGCAGTGCCTTGTCTTCGATGCGGCCCACCACCGGTACAGGCAGCCGGCGCAGCGCCATCGACAGCGCCGCGAGCAACCGTCCGCTACGCCTCGCGGCCCGTGGCCTGACGGAGAGGCCGGCGCTCGACACGGTCTCCATCGGCAGCGCGCCAGAGCCGATCTGGCTGGCGCAGGGCGTCACCGTCACGTCAAAGCCAGCGCCGATTTTTGTTGCAATAACCGGTTGGAGCCGCCGCGCCGCCGCTTCGATCTCCTTTTTCGGTCGCGCCAGAAGTCGCAGTGTCGGCAGCCGCTCGGCCACGCGATCCGGATCGCGATAGAGCCGCAGCGTCGCTTCGAGCGCGGCGAGGCGGATCTTGTCGATGCGCAGCGCCCGCTTCATCGGGTTGGCCTTGACGCGAGCGACCAGATCCTTGCGGCCGACGATAAAGCCGGCCTGCGGGCCGCCCAAAAGCTTGTCGCCGGAGAAGGTGACGAGGTCGGCGCCGGCGCCGACCGCTTCCTTCACTGTCGGCTCGTGCGCCAGGCCGTAACGGCTGAGATCGATCAGCGTTCCGGAGCCGAGATCGTTGACCAGAGGCACTTTGCGTTCGCGGGCCAGCGCCGCGAGCTCGCGCGCGGAGACTTCCTTGGTGAAGCCCTCGATACGGTAGTTCGAGGTGTGGACTTTCAGGATCAGCCCGGTCTTCGGGCCAAGCGCGCCGACATAGTCCTTCTTGTGAGTGCGATTGGTGGTGCCGACCTCGATCAGCCGGGCGCCGGCGCGACTCATGATCTCGGGCATGCGGAAGGCGCCGCCGATCTCGATCAATTCGCCGCGCGACACGATGGCCTCGCGACCCTTAGCCAGCGTGTTGAGCACGAGCAGCACCGCCGCGGCGTTGTTGTTGACCACGGTGGCGTCCTCGGCGCCGGTCAATTCGCACAGCAGGTCGCGAATGAGATCGTCGCGGTCGCCGCGGTGGCCGGCGCCGAGGTCAAACTCGAGCGCTACCGCGTTGCGCATTGCGAGCTGTGCGGCCGCGATCGCGGCCTCGGCCCATAGCGCGCGGCCGAGATTGGTGTGCAGCACCGTGCCGGTGAGGTTGAATACCGGCCGCAGATTCGGCCGCTGCGCGATTTCAAGCCGCGTCAACGCCGCCGCTGCGACACCGTCGGTGCCGCCGGGCGCGCCGCCGTTGGCTCGCGCCGCGGCAAGCGTCTCGCGCACGGCGCTGACGACAGCCAACCGGCCGTAGCGCGCGGCAGCATCGGTCGCCGCGGTCGTCCGCAACACCTCGTCGACCGAGGGCAACTTGCGCAACGCGAATGTGTCAGGCTTCGCCATCGCGGCCTCAATAGCCGAGCAGAAACGGATTGACTGCGCCGCGCCGGTAGCCGTCTTCGCGTAGCAGGATGTCGAGGCCGAGCGAGGCGATGTCGTCGGCGACGGGTTCCAGCCGAGGGTCTTTGTGCTGGTGCAGGATTTTCACGTAGCCGCGGCAACTCTCGCAGGTCTCGGCCTTCACCGTCTCCGGGCCGCCGTCAAGTTCCTGATAGGAGATGCCGGCGGTGGAGTCGCACAGGATGCATTTGATGCGCACCACGTGCCATTGCGTGGCGCACAGCGAGCAGGTGCAGAAGCGGGTGCCATGGGAGCCCTGCCAGCCGACGATGGTCGAGGCAACCGGAGCGCCGCCGCAGGCCGGGCAGGCGCCGTTACCGATCGGCACCAGCGCATCGGCATCGAGCCGTGCCGCGAGGCGGGCGAACTGTACCTGCAGCGCGGCCGCGACATAGACATGGTCGGCGAGCGTCTCGACCGGAATGGAATCGGCCAGCACCGAGCGAACCATGGCGTTGCGCCCCGCGGCGGTGGCGGCGCGGGCGCGCTCAAGCGCCGCGTGCGCGTCGTCCGGCATATCGATGGTGGCGGCCAATGCGAACAACCGGTCGACCGTCGCGTCGAGCGCGGCGTCGGCGGTGAAGCGGCTGCGGTCGAGCGGCGGCATGGCATGCGCGTGCGCGCGTGCCCGTGCGTCCGCGTCCGGCAGGTCGGGCTCCGGCAGGTCTTTCTGGATGCGATGCTGGCATTCGCTGAGCGCGGCGAGGAACAAAAGATAGGGGCCGAGCCGGTGGCCTTCGGCCAGTGTACGAAAGCGCAGCGAGCGCGTGGCAAACAGCGACGTTGGATCGGGCAGACGCGCGAATGGCGGTGCCGCGATTTCGCCTATCGGGATCGGGTCGTGCCGCGGGGCGTCGGCCTTACTCATATGCTACCTCACGAACCGCACGGGCCACGTGACAGACCGGTTAACGGCGCTTGGCTACGGGCAGGCGCCGGCCGTCGTTCAGCTTGTCTTACCACCGACCAGCTCGCGGAGCCACTTGCGATGGTGCCGCCAGGCCCAGCCGCCGGTGACGCTGCCGAGGGTCATGGCCCGGACGGTGCCGCGCACCCAGATCGCCGCATAGACGTGGACGATCCAGACGCAGATGATGGCGACCGCCGCCATGGAATGGACCAGCACGGCGATGCGCTTCTGCTCGATGCTGGTGTAGCCGTAGAAATACTGGTCCCACATCACCAGCCCGCTACTGATCAGAATGATGATCAGGATCGACATCAGCCAGAACACCGCCTTCTGGCCGGCATTGTATTTGCCGACTTCGGGCAGGCGCTCCTCATGGGCGGTCAGCACGGCGTTCAGCCGTGCGAGCCAGGTGCCGTCCTCGGCCTTCCACAGATTCGCCCGCCAGAAGCGGATGAACAGACCGGCGAAGCTGAAGAATAAAATCACGCCGAGCCATGGATGGATAGCGCGGGTGACTTGGCCGCCGCCAAATAAATCGGTGAGGAAGAACAACGCCGGCGAGAACAGCGCCAGCCCCGACAGCGCCAGCAGCACCAGGCACGTTGCCGTGATCCAGTGATTGACGCGGGCCCATCCGGTATAGCGGTCGACGGTGACCGGATCGCCCGGATGGACGCTATCGCCGGGCTCGACATCGTAGGCCGTCATGACTGTGCGCTCCTGCCCCCCGCCAGCCGCTTGGCGCTTTCCTCATCCTCACGCGAGACTTTGTTGGGGCCTTCGACGAGGTGATGGAAGAAGCCGATCGCGGCGAAGACGCCCATGGCGGCGAGGCCGAGATATCTGGTCGGCCCCTTCCACCATTCCACGATTGAGCTGATGCGCGGCTTACTCGGCAGGTTGGCGTAGATTTCCGGCTTGTCGGCGTGATGCAGCACGTACATCACGTGGGTGCCGCCGACGCCCGGCGGATCGTAAAGGCCCGCATTCTGGAAGCCGCGGGATTTCAGATCCTTGATGCGGTCTGCGGCGTGCTGCTGCATCTCCGCCTTGGTGCCGAAAGTGATCGCATGGGTCGGGCAGGCCTTCGCGCAGGCCGGGCCCTGGCCGACGGCGACGCGATCGGAGCAGAGCGTGCACTTGTAGGCCTTGTGGTCGACCTGCGAGATGCGCGGGATGTTGAACGGACAGCCGCGGATGCAGTAGCCGCAGCCGATGCAGTTCTCGTGCACGAAGTCGACGATGCCGTTGGAGTACTGCACGATGGCGCCGGGGGCCGGGCAGGCCTTGAGGCAGCCCGGATCCTCGCAATGCATGCAGCCGTCCTTGCGGATCAGCCATTCGAGGTTCTGCGTCTCGGGGTTCACCCACTCGGTGAACCGCATCAGCGTGAACATGTCCGGCGTCAGGTCGGCCGGATTGTCGTAGGAGCCGGCAAACACGCCGACATCCTGGCGCTTGTCGTTCCATTCCAGGCACGCCGACTGGCAAGCCTTGCAGCCGATGCACTTCGATACGTCGATCAGCTTGGCGACCGGGGTCAGCTTCTTCGCCGGCTCCGGCACTGAGGAGGCCGAGCGGCGCACCAGATCGGCGTCGCTCAGGGTGGTCGTCGGATTGACCGTGTTCGGGTTGGGAAGCTCGAATTCGAATGCCATGGCTTCCTCCCTACGCCACCGGCCCAGCGATGGGCTCGATGTCGACCAGGAACGCCTTGAACTCAGGCGTCTCGGAATTGGCATCGCCGACATAGGGCGTGAGCGAATTGGGACCGAAGCCCTTTCTTGTCGCTCCTACGAAGCCCCAGTGCAGCGGGATGCCGACGACGTGGACGGTCTTGCCGTCGCAGATCAGCGGCTTGATGCGCTTGGTGACATAGACCTTGGCCTTCACCGAGCCGCGCTTCGACCAGATCCGGGCCCAGCCGCCGTTACCGATGCCTTTCTCCTTGGCCAGCTCTTCGCTGATCTCGACGAAGAA
>JASHQO010000252.1 GCA_030039105.1 Xanthobacteraceae bacterium | reverse complement strand
AACAGGATTTCCGCTTCGTCGCAAGTCATGATCCAACCTCGGCGTTCCATGCCGTGCGCAACATGGCGCGCGCGCGTGCGAGCCGCGACATCACGGTGCCGACCGGGGCGCCCACGACGTCGGCAATCTCGCGATAGGACAGGTCGTTGATTTCGCGCAGCACGATGGTCTCGCGAAACGGCTGCGGCAATTCCTCGACCAGGCGCCGGATCGTGGCATGGTCGAGACGCCGCAGCATCTCGGTCTCCGCCGACGGCTCCGGCTCCTGCCACATCGGCACCTCGTCGTCCGCGAGCGCGTCGTCGGCCGGCGCCGGCTGCCGGTTGCGCCGCGCGAATTCGGCCATGCAGACGTTTTTCAGGATCGCCAGCAGCCACGGCTTCATCGCCGGGCCGCGATGGGAATCGAAATGGCGCAGTGCCCGCAGGTAGCATTCCTGCACCGCGTCCTCGGCGTCGGTGGCGTTGCGCATCAGATAGCGCGCCAACGTATAGACGTCGTCGAGATGCGGCAGCGCGGCGTCGCGAAAACGCCGCGCCTCATCGCCGTCGACACGGTTGCTATCGACACCGTTGCTAGCGACACTGTCTGAACGGGTCATCGTTGCGCGTTCGGCCAACCATGGTGCCGTTGACGCTTGGCGCTGCGGCCGGTCGAGCATCAAGGCGTAGCGTTGCTCCCGGTTGCGGCTTCTACCACGATCGTCCCGGTCATGTGCGGGTGAAGGTAGCAGAAATACTGATAGCTGCCTGGCGTGGTGAACGTGAACGAATAGGCGTTGTCGGTGTCGAGCGCCGGCGACCGGGAGAAGGCGTTGCCGGTGGCGGCGATGCCGTGCGGGATGTCGTCCTTGTTGGTCCAGGTCACGGTGGTGCCGGCCTTCACCGTCAGCGTCGGCGGATTGAAGGTGAAGTTGTCGATCGACACCGCGGCCGAAACTGCAGCCGACACTGTAGCCGTCTTGGCGCTTTGCGCCTGGGCGAGCAGCACGCCGCCGGCCAGCGCCGCGCCGACCGCGGCGCCGATGAGCGCCGCGCTCACTGCACTTCGCATCATTGACCTGCTCCTCAACCTTGCAGCGGCGTGTCGACGATGGCGAGCCGCTGCTCGTTCTGCTTGAACGTGACGTCGGCGATGCCGAGCATCTTGCGCAACTGATCGTCGGGGACCTTCATCGGGCCGGGCGAGGGCGCCTGGCCCGGTGCCGGCTGCGGGAACGCGGTCGAGCGCGCGGTGTGGAAGGTGACGTTGCCTTCGACTTTCTGCATCACCTGGTGGATGTGGCCGTTGAGCACGGTCACCGAGCCGAACTTTTTCAGATACGACAGCGCCTGCGCGCCGTCCTCGGTGCCCCAGCCCCAATCCGGATAGACCGTCCACAGTGGAATGTGGGCGAACACCACGATCGGCGTCGACGCCGTGCGGGTTTTCACGTCGGCTTCGAGCCATTCGAGCTGCTCGGCGCCGAGATTGCCGAGGCCGCCGGCCTTGAGGTCGACGACGTTCACCAAGCCGATGAAGTGCACGCCGTCGGCGTCAAAGCTGTACCAGCCTGCACCCTTGATGCCGGCGCCATAGCGCTCCTTGTAGAGCTTGAGGTCCGGGTCGAGGAAATCGTGCTCGCCGGGGACGTAGTGCACGTCGAGCCTGGTCTGCGCGATGATGCGTTCGGCATCGTCGAATTCCGACGGCTTCGACAGATGGCTGATGTCGCCGGTATGGATCATGAAGGCCGGCCTCCGCGGCAGCGCCTTGATGCGGTTGACGCACTCTTCCAGCGTGCCGAGCGCATTCGGATTGGCCGGCTTGTCGAAGCCGACATGGCTATCGCTGATCTGCAGGAAGGTCAGGCCGTTGACGTCGGCGGCCACCGCCTCGTCGATGATGCCGAGCGAGCGGGGAACCCCGCCCGAAACGGTCCACAACACGCCGGTTCCGACCCAGGTCATGCATGCGAGGACCTTGCGGCGACTGACGCCGTCGTCGCGATCGAATTCGCTCATCGTTCGTCTCTCCATTGCGGCCAAAACGCGAAGCCCGCGCGGCTTTACGGGGATGAGATCGGGCAGCGGCGACGTTTATTCCCGGGCCGAACTGTTTTTTCTGGCCGCCGTCGCGGGGCCGCTGCTATACGGGTCGGGCCAATTGCCCCGCCGGGCGCGCCTGCATCGCGAAGTTCATGCTGCAATCGCCATCATTGCCGTCGGTCGAGACACGCCAGTCCTGGGTCGTCGCGACCACGGTGCTGATAGTGATGGCGGTGGCGTTCGGCGCGCCGTGGATCACCGTGGTCGCGCTCAAGACCATCGCCGCCGAGGTCCACGGCGAGCGCTCGGTCCCGGCTTTGGCCGGCGCCCTGGTCTGGATCGGCGCCGGGCTCGGCGGCATCGTCATGGGCCGCGTCGCCGAGCGGGTCGGCATTCGCTGGACCGTGATCGGCGGTGCCGTGATGATCGCGGCCGGGCTCGCGCTGTCGACGCTCGGCCCGTCGTTGCCGCTCTATATCGGCCACGGCCTGTTCATCGGCATGATCGGCATCGGCGGCATCAACGCGCCGTCTTATGTCTATGTCAGCCGCTGGTTCGACCGCCGCCGCGGCTCGGCGCTGGCGCTGATCTCCAGCGGCAGCTTTCTCGCCGGCGCGATCTGGCCGTCGATCTTCGAACGCGTCATCGCCTATGCCGGATGGCGCAACGCGATGCTGTCCTACGCGGCGATCGAGCTCGTTCTCATCGTGCCGGCCGCGGCCGTGGTTTTGGGCACGCCGCCCGACACGCCGCATCACGCCACGGCGACCGGCGCTGCGCACACACAAGCGTCCATCCTCGGCTGGCCGCCCAATCTGGTGTTCGCGCTGCAGATGTGCGCGATCTTCACCTGCTGCGTGCCGATGTCGATGCCGCAGGCGCATCTCGTGGCGTTCTGCAGCGATCTCGGCATCAGCCCGGTGCATGGCGCGGCGATGCTGTCGGTGCTGCTCGCCTCGGCGTTCTTCAGCCGCCAGGTGTGGGGCGCGCTGTCGGACCGCATCGGCGGCCTCTACACCATGCTGGTCGGATCGGCATGCCAGACGCTCGGCCTGGCGCTGTTTCTGCTCACCCAGGACGAGATCGGGCTGTTCACGGTCTCGGCGCTGTTCGGCTTCGGCTTCAGCGGGCTGGTGCCGGCGAACGTGCTTGCCTCGCGCGAGCTGTTTCCGGTCGGCGAAGCCTATTGGCGCATTCCGACGTTGTTGCTGTGCAGCGGCAGCGGGATGGCAACGGGCGCCTGGATCGGCGGCGTGCTGTACGACCACTTCGGCTACTACGCGCCGGCCTTCGCCACCGGCGTCGCGGTCAGCGCGATCAATTTTGTGATCATCAGCACGCTGGCGTTCCGGCGCAGCCAGACCCCGGCTTTGGCGTGAATTGGGCTTTATACGACATATGGCTTTGCAGAAGACCGTCCAGAACGCGCAATACCCGGATATTTCCGACATCCTTGCTGGGAAAGCCGCCGGGCGGCGGCAGCGCGCTGCGCTCAGCTTCGCCGAGAAACTGGCCGCATTGGATGCGCTCAAAGAACGTGTTCAGCCGATCGTTCGGGCCCGGCAGCAGCGCAAAACGCAGCGCAGCGAAGAGCCGGCGAAACAGCGATGAGCCGGTCACCGTGACGGCGGCCGCTCGATCTTCTGCGGCGCGCGCGCGGCGCAGAAGTCTTCGACCGCGGCGACGACTGCGGCGCTGGTTGCGGCACGGCGCTCGGGCGTGCCAAGCTCCAGCTCCTCCTGGCGATTGACGATGGAGCCGGCTTCGAGCAGCGCCGCCGGCATGTGCGTCATGCGCAGCACGACCAGCTCATCGTAGCGGTACACTCCGGCATCGGCGTCGAGCAACTGCCGCCGGTGGCGGCCCATGATCGGCAATGTGTAATGCGGCGTGAACTGCAGGCCCTTGGCCTGCAGCGCTTTGCCCAAAAGCCTGGCGAACTGCAGGCTGCCGGCGCGGTCGGGATTGTCGTTGGAGACGAACAGCGCATAGCCCGGATAGTCGTCGTTATAGCCCTGGTCCTGGCCGTCGTACTGCCAGGTGTGCATCAGATTGTCCGGCACCGAGTCGTGATGGATCGACAGGAACAGGTTTGCCGCAACGCGATTGGCGGTCACCGCGCGCTCGACCAGCCCGAGCGGCGGCTTCTTGTCGGTGATGAGCAGCATGGTCTTGTCGAAGCCGGCATCGACCAGCGCCTGTTTGATCTGCCGCGCGAGCTGCAGGTTGAAGGCATATTCGGTCATGCCCCGGGCACTCAGCGCGCCGGGCGCGTCGAGGGCGTGACCGACGTCGACAACGACATGGAAGGCGGAACGCGAGCATGTCGCCGGCGCCGCAGTCGCGTCGGGCGGCGTGGCCGGCGCGTGCTCCTCGCCGCGAACGGGGTCGCGGCCGGCGCCCGTCAGCAGCGTTGCGACGACAATGAGCAGAACAGGTCCGAGGCGCCGGGATCGCGTCATGCTCGATCCTTGGGCGATTCGCGCGATCATCGCCATCGCTCCCTGCCTTCATCATGAGCCGGTGATCGCATCATGCAATATCGCCATAGGCGCCGCCTATGGCGACATCGCAGCACGTCGGAATCCCCTTGCGGCTCACCAGGCAGTGGGGCAGATTCCCACGCAATTACAACATACATCGGGTCGGTGGAAATTCACGCCCGGGGTTTCTTCAGGGAGGTCTGCATGAAGCGAGCGTTGTATGGCAGCGTGGCGGCGATTGCGGTCGCCGCGTTCCTCGTGGCGGCGCCGGTCCGGCTGAGCGCGCAAAACGTTCCGATCGATTCGAAGTCGATCAGCGGCGTGGTCAAGAGCCCGCACGGCGCCGAGGCCGGCGTCTGGGTGATCGCCGAGACCCACGACCTCGGCACTCGCTTCGCCAAGATGGTCGTCACCGACGACCAGGGCCGCTACGTGCTGCCGGACCTGCCCAAGGCGCATTATAAGGTATGGGTGCGCGGCTATGGCCTGGTCGACTCCGAGAAGGTCGACGGCGAGCCGGGCAAGCACCTCAATCTCATCGCGGTGCCGGCGCCGAGCGATGCCGACGCAGCGAAGTACTATCCGGCGATCTACTGGTACGCCATGCTGAAAATCCCGGCGGCGGACCAGTTCAACGGCAAAAGCGATATTCCCGACAAGATCACCCAGGCCGACTGGCTGACGACGATCAAGAACCAGGCCTGCGTCGGCTGTCATCAGCTCGGCCAGCTCGCGACGCGCACCATTCCGCCGCAGCTCGGTCACTTCGACAACGGCGCCGAGGCCTGGGCGCGTCGCATCCAGTCGGGCCAGGCTGCGCCGCTGATGGTCAACCCGATCGCCGGCAAGCTCGGCAGCGTGCCGCTGAAATACTTCGGCGACTGGACCGACCGCATCGCCGAAGGCGAACTGCCGTTTGCCAAGCCGCCGCGGCCGCAAGGCGTCGAGCGCAATGTCGTGGTCACGACCTGGGATTGGGGCAACGACAAGCAATATCTCCACGACCTGATCTCGTCCGACAAGCGCGACCCCAAGGTCAATGGCAGCGGCCTGCTCTACGGCTCGCCGGAATACGCCACCGACCATCTGCCGGTGCTCGATCCGAAGACCGCGAAGGTCACCTACATCACGCCGCCGGAGGGCGCCGACGTGCCGGAAGCCTTCGGGCCCGGCCACGCGGCGATCGAGAAGCCGCTGGCACCGTCGGCTTATTGGGGCATGGAGCAGGTCTGGGACACCAAGTTCGATAACCACAACGATATGTTCGACAGCCAGGGCCGGCTGTGGCTGACCGGGACCAATCACGCGCCCGGTACGCCCGCGTTCTGCCGCAAGGGCTCGGACAATCCGTATGCCAAGGCGTTCCCGATCGACGCCAACGAACGCCAGCTCGCGATGTTCGATCCGAAGACGCAAAAATTCACCTTCGTCGACACCTGCTACGGCACCCATCACCTGCAGTTCGGCTTCGACAAGGACAACACCTTGTGGACCTCGGGCGGCGGCAATGTCGCCGGCTGGCTCGACACCAAGGTGTTCGACGAGACCGGCAGCGCCGAGAAGGCGCAAGGCTGGGCGCCGTTCGTGCTCGACACCAACGGCAACGGCAGGCTCGACGACTTCACCAAGCCGGGCGAGCCCGCCGATCCGAACAAGGACACGATGATCGGCGGCTCCGGCACCTATGCGGTGATGCCGAACCCGGCCGACGGTTCGGTCTGGTTCACGATCGGCGTGTTCGCCGGCAAAGGCGGCATCGCCCGCTTCGATCCCAAGACCAAGCTTACCGAGGTCTATTACATCGCGGCGCCGGGCTTCGGCCCGCGTGGCGGCGATATCGACAGTAAGGGCGTGGTCTGGGTGTCGCTGGCGAGCGGCCACCTCGGCAGCTTCGATCGCAGCAAGTGCAAGGCGCCGCTCAACGGGCCGAAGGCCACCGGCGACCACTGCCCGGAGGGCTGGACGTTCTACAAATATCCGGGCCCGGGTTTCCAGGGCATCGGCGATAACTCGGCCGAGGCCAGCTACTACACCTGGGTCGACCAGCACAACGCGGTGGGGCTGGGCGAGAACGTGCCGATCTCGACGGCGAACGAAAACGACGGCTTCGCCGCGTTGGTCAACGGCAAGATGGTGACGCTGCGCGTCCCGTACCCGATTGGCTTCTACGCCAAGGGTCTCGATGCCCGCATCGACGATCCGAAGGCCGGCTGGAAGGGCAGGGGTCTGTGGTCGTCGGAGGGCGATCGCACGCCCTGGCTCAAGGAAGGCGGCAAGGGCATGACGCCGATGGCGGTCCACATCCAGATCCGGCCCGACCCGTTGGCGCATTGAGCGGCCGATAGTCACGGCTTTCAAGAAATCTCGCCCGGCGCCTTGAAAAAGCGCCGGGCGACTTGCTTTCAGAAACGCGGTCGTGCCGTTATTATCAGATGGGGACTTGATTGAGGAGCCGAACATGACGGTTCGCGAGCCCAGACTGAACCCGGTCACCATCCTCGACCTGCGTCCGACCCAGATCACCGTCGGCATGCGCGAGGTCAAAGCCAAGCGCAGGCACTGGCGCGAGACGGCGAAGCAAAAAGGCGAGCAGTTTCTCGGCAAGCATCTGATCCCGGTGGTCCTCGGCCCGAAGCAACGCAACTACGTCATCGATCATCATCACCTGGCGCTGGCGCTGCACGACGAGGGCGTCAAGGAGGTGGCGGTGACGGTCGTCGCCAATTTGAGCAAGCTCGAGCCCGACTCGTTCTGGTTCATGATGGACAACCACAACTGGATGCACCCGTTCGACGTCGACGGGCGCCGCCGTCACTATAAGGACATTCCGAAGACGGTGACCGAGTTGGTCGACGATCCGTTCCGCTCGCTCGCCGGCGAGCTGCGCCGCGCCGGCGGCTATGCCAAGGACACGACGCCGTTCAGCGAGTTCATCTGGGCCGACTTCCTGCGCCGCCGCATCAAGCGCAAGCTGGTCGATCGCGACTTCGACCGCTCGCTGGAGAAGGCGTTGGTGCTGGCCAAGAGTCAGGACGCCGACTATCTGCCCGGTTGGTGCGGACCGTCGCTCGATGATTGATCCGGTGGTGTCGTGACGATAGTGCGCTTGAGGATTGCTGCGGTGTTGGTCGCGTTCGTTGCCGCCGCCGGTTGCGCCGGCACCAAGAAGCCGGCGCCGATCGGCAATCCGGACGTGCTGCCGACGGACTACAGGAACCAGATCGCAACCTTCCTGTCGACGGCCCTGGTGGATCGCGCCGATTTTACCAGCGCGCAGATCAGTGCGCCGGCGCTCGAACAGGTCGGCGCAAGTCAACATTACGTGGTGTGCGTGCTGTTCAACGGCCGCAACGAGCACCGCGAGAAGGCCGTGCTCTACCTTGCCGGCAACATCAACCAGGTCGTCGACGCGCAGCCGGGGCAATGCGCCAACGCGGCCTATCAGCCGTTCACGGAGCTGGCGGCGCTGTTGCCGCGGCGGTAACGGCGCAGGCGAAATCGGCTTGATGCTTACGCGTTGCCGAACGGCATGAGCGCCAGCGCCGCGCCGCCGAGCGCGCAAAAGACGACGACCAGCCACGGCGGCGTCTTCCAGATGAACAGCAGCAGGAACGCGGCAGCGCCGAGGGTAAAGTCACCAGCGTTGGCGATACCCGACGTCCACACCGGATTGTAGAGAGCGGCGAGCGCACCGGCATAGCCGGCGCGCGACAGCCCGAGCGCTATGCCGACTTTGCTGCTCGCCGGCCCCGGCAGGAATTGCGACAGCGCCACCAGATCGACGTAGGTTTTTTCGTCGAGCCATTTGCGGCGCACCACCAACTCTTCGTGGAAATAGCCGAGGTGGGCGATCGGTCCGCCGAAGCTGGTCAGGCCAAGTCGCAGGAAGGCGGCGAAAACTTCGCCCACGCGACCGCCGCGTGTAGGCGCATTTGCCGCCGGCTTCGAGGCCTGTTGCATGGCTGCCATTGTTGACAAGTTCCAGGGTGCGGGCAAGATTTTGCGCTCGCGCGATCGACCCCGTCATGGCGAGGAGCCAACGGGCCCGCGCGAGGTCGCGCGGCCCGATGACAGGCTCCGCGACGAAGCAATCCCAGGGGCGGCGATTCAGGGGCGGCGACTCAGCGCTGGATTGCTTCGCTCGTAACGACGGCGGTTACGATAAGCAAAACCGCGCGCGGCCGGGGAGGATCGGATGGCCATCACGGCGCCACAGGGAATTTCGCGCGAGGCAAGCGCGATTGCGGCGGCGACGCGCGTGCGCTGGACCTATATCGCGCCGACGCTGCTGGTCTATTGGATCATCTCGATGTTCGACAAGAGCAACATTTCTCTTGTCATCGCCGATCCGAAATTCTTGAGCGAGCTCGAACTTAACGGCCAGCCCAAGCTGCTCGGCTGGCTGGCCTCGGCCATGTTCATCTCGTATAGCCTGGCGGCGCCGGTCTGGGGCTGGACGGTGACGCGCTACGGTCCGCGCCGGTCCATCGTCGTGAGCCTTATCGTCTGGGCGGCGACCTGCTTCTGGTCGGGCCTGTCGGCGAGCTACGGCATGCTGCTCGCCTCGCGCGTCGGCCTCGGCATCGGCGAGGCGGCCTGCTATCCGGTGACGCTCGCATTGGTCGCCAACTGGTTTGCGCTGCGCGAGCGCGGCAAGGCGACCTCCTATTGGTGGATCGGCACCATGATCGGGCCGATGCTCACCGGCCTTCTGGTCACCGCCCTGATCGTCAATTTCGGTTGGCGCGGACAATTTTATGCGCTCGGCGTCCTGGCGCTGATCCTGCCGCTGCCGATGGCGTGGTTTCTGGTGCGCGACAAGCCGGAGCAGCATCCGGCGGTCAACGCCGAAGAAGCTGGCCTGGTGCATGCCGGCGCCATCGAGAACAACGACGACGCGCCGGGCCGCATCCTCAAGGGTGTCAGCAGCGTGTGGCGCAATCATCGCTTCTGGCTGATGGTGCTCGCCATCTCGTGCAACGCCATCTTCTTCTGGGGCTGGTCGATCTGGCTACCGACCTATCTGCGCACCGCGCGCCACTTCACCTTCAGCACCTCGGGCTATCTGACCTTCATCATTTATGGCTTCGCCGTCGTGACCATCCTGGTGATGGGCCGCGTGTCGGACCGCGTGTTCCGCCGCGCGCCGTTCGCCGGGCTCGGCTGGGCCTCGGCCGCGGTGCTCCTGATGGCGGCGGCGCTGGCGCCGGACGCGACGATCAGCGTGGTGCTGATGATCTGCGCGCTGTGCGCCCAGCAGGTCGGCATCTCCTGCGCCGAGATGCTGATGCACAGCGTCATCAGCACTGCCGAGATGGCGAAGTCGCAAGGCGTGCGGGCGCTGGTCACGCAGATGACCGGCGCGCTGTCGCCGCTGATGATCGGCTACATCCTGGCGCTGTCCGGCGGCGGCTTCGTCGCGCCGTTCGCGATCCTGTCGGTCGCCGTGGTGATCTCCGCCGGCTGCATGATCGCGCTGACCAGGGAAGGGTTCTGACATGGCAAGCATGCGGGTCGGCGACGTCGAGGTGCAGGGCATCGGAGACGGCATCCTCAAAACCTCGCTCGACCTCGTCATCGGCATGGAGCGTGCCGTCGCCGACAAGCTGGTCGGCGGCACGCAGGACGGCTCGCTGTTCATCCCGGTGAACAACTTCGTCATCCGCCGCGCCGGCAAGGTGATCATGATCGATGCCGGCGCCGGCAACACCATGCAGCCGACGCTCGGCAAGCTGCCGGCCAACCTGCGCGCCGCCGGCATCGAGCCGGGCGCGGTGACCCACATCGTGATGACGCATCTGCATCCCGATCACGCCAACGGTTTGGTCGACGATGCCGGAGCGCCGCATTATCCGAACGCCGAGATCGTCGTGCACCGGACCGAGGCGGATTTCTGGATGCGCCCGCACCGCGCCGGCGATCCCGACCGCACCAAGGGCAATCGCGAACGCACTGCGATCAACATGAAGCCCTATCTGGAGCGCGTCCACCGCGTGCGCGACGGCGAGGAGTATCTCGGCTTCACGCCGGTGCTGGCGCCCGGGCACACCCCGGGCCATACCTGCTGGCTGCTCGCCGCGTCCGGCGGCGGCTTCATGGCGTTGGGCGACGTGGTGCATCTTTCGGCGATCCAGATTTCCCATCCGGACGCGGCGCTGGCCTACGACCTCGACAAGGACCAGGCGATCAAATCGCGCAAGCGCATCCTCGACATGGCGGCGACCGAGCGCTTCGCCATCGCCGGCGCCCACGTCAACGCGCCGGGCTTCGGCTACGTGGTGCGCAAGGGCGCGACCTTCGGCTTCGAGCCGGCGGGCTGAACCCGTCATTGCGCGCGGAGCGAAGCAACCCAGCCGTGGCGGCGCGGCCCTGGATTGCTTCGTCGCTATCGCTCCTCGCAATGACGGGGCTTGGTCGAGCAGCAGCGACCTATTCCGGCTTGATGTTGGCGGCCTTGATCACCTTGGCCCACTTCTCGGTGTCGCCGACGAAGTGCTTTTCGAACTCCGACGGCGGGCCTTTGAGCATGTTGCCGCCGAGGTCGTTGAGCCGGGCGCTGACGGTGGGATCGTCGAGCCCGGCGTTGATCTCCTTGTTGAGCAGCGCGACGACGTCCGCCGGCGTCTTTTTCGGCGCGCCGATGCCGAACCACACCGCGGCTTCGTAACCTGGCAGAAATTCGGCGACGCTCGGCACGTCGGGAAAGATCGGCGAGCGCTGCGGCAGCGTCACCGCGAGCGCGCGGAGCTTGCCGTCCTTGATGTAGGCGACCAGCGTCGCCATGGCTTCGAACATCACTTGCGCGCGTCCGGCCAACAGATCGGTCAGCGCCGGCGCCGCGCCGCGATACGGCACGTGCAGCAGATCGACGCCGGCCATCATCTTGAACAGCTCGCCGGCCAATTGCGGCGTCGTGCCGTTGCCGACCGAAGCCATGTTGATCTTGCCGGGATTGGCTTTGGCGTAGGCGATGAACTCGGGCACGGTCTTGGCCGGCACCGATGGATGCAGCACCATCACCATGGGCACCAGCGAAATGCCGCTGACCGGCGCGATGTCGCGCGTCAGCTCGAAATCGAGATGCGGATAGAACGACGCGCTGATCGCCGCCGAGGTCGAGACCAGAAGCAGCGTGTAGCCGTCGGCCGGCGAGTGCACGACCTCGCTGACGCCGATGGTCGAGCCGGCGCCGGGCTTGTTCTCGACGACGAAGGGCTGGCCGAGCCGTTGCGACAGCCATTGCGCGATCAGGCGCCCGTAGATGTCGGTCGGGCCGCCGGGCGGGAAGCCGATGACGAGGCGCACCGCATGGTTCGGATAATCGAGCGCCGCGGCGCGTAGCGTGAAGGCGGGAACGGCCGCTGCGGTTGCGGCCAGCCGCAGCAAATGCCGGCGGGCGATTGTCATCATGGTCCGACGCACGGCGCTTAAGCGCCGTCTCCCCGATGCAGTCGGTTCGCTCAAGTCTAGGCGCGGACCGCCCCGATGGTAAGCGGCCGCGGCGCGACCTTTGCGCGCCACGCCGCAACGGCGCGAGCAACAGCAAGGACCGCGACGATGGGCGCCGCGGCGGAAAATTGTTCCTGTCCGGCGCCCTGCCGCGACGGGTCCATACTCCTATACATCCGCAATTTGGTAGGAAATTCCACTATTTGCGGCACGAAATCGCGCCATATATAGAAGAATGTTCTATACGATGGAGCGCCGCGGACCGCACGGGCTTCATCGCTAGATGCCACCCAGGACGCGAGGCTCAAGGCCATGACATCGCCGCTCGACCAAAAGAAAATCAAGATCACCGGGCCCGTCGTGGTGACCGCCAACCGCGTCGGCGACGGCGCCGTAGTCTATCGCCGCGCCGATGGCGGCTGGACCACCGATCTCGACGACGCCGCGATCGCCACCGACGCCGCCGGCGCCAACCGGCTGATCGACGCTGCGGCGGCCGACGGCCTGCGCGCCATCGGTCCCTACGTGGCGCCGGTCAAGCTCGCGCCCGGCGGCGAGGTGCGGCCGGGAAACCTGCGTGAGCTCATTCGCCTCGGCGGCCCGACCATCGAGCTTCCGGTGACGTTTGGAATCTAAGTCGCCGCGTCCGGGGATGTCGCCATGTACGTCTACGACGCATTCGACCGCACGC
>JASHQO010000251.1 GCA_030039105.1 Xanthobacteraceae bacterium | reverse complement strand
CACTTCATGCTTGACTGTCAAGCATGAAAGGTCATACAGTTGGGCCATGAACAAGCTGGACCGTGAAGCCCGCGCTCGTATCCTTCACCTCCTTTGCGAGGGGCAGTCGATCCGCGCGGTGACCCGGCTTACCGGCGCAAGCAAGAACACCGTCACTAAGCTCGTTGTGGACGCCGGCCACGCCTGCACCGAATACCAAGATCGCGTGTTGCGGAACCTGCCGAGCAAGCGGGTGCAGGTCGATGAAATCTGGAATTTTGTCTACGCAAAAAACGACAACGTGAAAGACGCCAAGGCGCCCCCGAAAGACGCTGGCGACGTTTGGACGTGGACTGCAATCGACGCGGATAACAAATTGCTGGTGAGCTGGCTTGTCGCGGATCGCACGACCGACTCCGCAGTCACGTTCATGGACGATCTGAAAGAACGTCTTGCCAACCGCGTGCAGCTAACGAGCGACGGCCATCGGCCGTATTTGGTCGCTGTTGATACCGTGTTCGGCGCCGACGTGGACTATGCGATGCTGCAAAAGATTTACGGCGCGGAACCAGGCGGGGAGAAGCGATATAGCCCGGCCAAGTGTATCGGCGCGCAAAAGCGTGAGATAACCGGCAATCCCGATCCAAACCATATCAGTACGTCATTTGCTGAGCGCCAGAACCTCACCATGCGGATGCACATGCGCCGCTTTACGAGGCTCACAAACGCTTTCAGCAAAAAGATTGAGAACCATGCATGCGCGGTCGCGCTGCATTCGATGTACTACAATTTCGTCCGGCTGCACCAAACGCTAAAAGTCTCGCCCGCAATGGCCGCTGGCGTGACGGATCGGCTCTGGGAGATGGTTGACGTTGTGGACGTGCTCGACGCTTTCGAGGCAAAGCGGAAGCGCCAACCGAAAGTCATTTTCAACGTAGAGCCGTGGCGGATCGGGGAGGGCTATTACGTCACCGTCACGATGCCGGACAGTGAGCCCCGCCGCGTCACCGAGACGTTTGCGACCGAAGCCGAAGCATGGCGCTGGGTTAGGAACGAAAGCGGCGGGTGGCTATACGAACACCAAAAACAACAAATCGGCTAGCTGTTTGCTCGATGAAAGCACTCTGCTGGAAGGTCCATTTCCCCGGTCGGCCACGCCACCGTTATTAGGTTATCCTCGTTGTTCACAACGAGCCCAACATCACTGCCGCTGTTTAGTTGAACGCGGTTGCCGATCTGAAATGATGGCTCACGCGAATCGCGAAACTGAGCCGCCCCCGCAATCAAATTGAGGCGGTCGCTCCTAAAAGAATCGCGTTTGGCAGGCACATAAGCAGAAATGACGTTTAGGAGGTTAAGATGGCGTTTAATCCCGGGGACGTGGTCATCCTTAAGTCCGGCGGTCCTAGAATGACTGTCGAGCGGTCCGGCAACGTAGGGGGTCATGAAGTCGTTTGGTGCGTTTGGTTTGAGAAAACCGAACAAAAGCGCCAATACTTCGCGACCGAAGCGCTTCAGCGGTTTTAACCATCCTCGCCACATTTCAAACTGACCCACTGCCCGAGCTTGACGATTGAACATAAAGGGAACTATGTTCCCCTTTCGTTCAGGGGAGAGAGTCATGGTTCGCGCGGTTGCGGAAGAGGCTTTGGCGCTGGCGTCGCTCGGCTTGTTCCTCGCCATGGTGGCGGTTTGGGCGGAGGTGTTTGGCGTTTTGTGAGGTGCGCTAACGCGCGCTACCGCTATCCACAGCGCCACAGCGATGTGATCGTGCTCGCCGCCTTAGGAATCGTCTATCACATCGGCCACTGTCAGCGTGTGCAGCGATGAGGTCGCCGTTCGCATGGCCAGCGTCGAGAAATTTGCCGATAACGATCCGGGCTTCGTGCACCTGCATGTGCACTCGTCCTATTCGCTGCTCGAAGGTGCGCTGACCATCGCGCGGCTCGCCGAGTTGGCGAAAAAGGATCGCCAGCCGGCACTGGCGCTGACCGACACCGACAACATGTTCGGGGCGCTGGAATTTTCCGAGAAGGTGGCAGGCTACGGCATCCAGCCGATCGTCGGCTGCGCGCTCGGCGTCGACTTCGGCGACGTGGAGAGCCGCGGCACCGCGGTCGCCGAGAACTGGCCGCGCCTTGTGCTGCTCGCCATGAGCGAAGCCGGCTATCGCAGCCTGATGCGGCTTAGCTCGCGCGCTTATCTCGAGACCGCCCAGCACGAGCGACCGCACCTCAAGGTTGCCTGGCTCGAAGGGCAAACCTCAGGGCTGATCGCGCTGACCGGCGGCCCGAACGGTCCGCTGGACATTGCCATCGCCGCCGGCCAGAACGCGCTCGCGGGGTCGCGCTGCGAGGCGCTGCAGCGCCTGTTCACCGATCGCCTCTATATCGAGCTGCAGCGCCACGGCGCACCGGCCGAGCGTACCGTCGAGCCATCCCTGATCGAACTCGGCTATGGCCGCGGCATTCCGCTGGTCGCCACCAACGAGCCGTTCTTCGCCACACGCGAGGATTTTGAAGCCCATGACGCGCTGCTCTGCATCGCCGAAGGCCGGGTCATCGCCGACAGCGACCGCCGCCAGCTCAGCCCCGAGCATCGCTTCAAGAGTCGCGCCGAGATGGCAAAGCTGTTTGCCGATCTGCCGGAAGCGCTGGCCTCGACCGTGGAGATTGCCGAGCGTTGTGCGTTCCGTCCGCGTACGCAAAAGACGCCGAGCCTGCCGCGCTTCTCCATCGACCGGGGCGAAGGTCAGGCCGACGAGGCGTCGGAGGCGCAGGACCTGCGCCGCGCTGCGCAATCGGGCCTCGAGCTTCGGCTCAAGCATCACGGCGCTGCTACCGGCCATACCGTCGAGGAATACAGTGAGCGGCTCGCCTTCGAGCTCGGCGTCATCGAGCGGATGAAGTATTCCGGCTATTTCCTCATCGTCGCCGACTTCATCCAGTGGGCGAAAGGGCAGGGCATCCCGGTCGGGCCGGGCCGCGGCTCCGGCGCCGGCTCGCTCGTCGCCTATGCGCTGACCATCACCGATCTCGATCCGATCCGCTTCGGTCTCTTGTTCGAGCGTTTCCTCAATCCCGAACGCGTATCGATGCCGGACTTCGACGTCGACTTCTGCCAGAACCGCCGCGATGAGGTGATCCGCTACGTGCAGGGCAAGTACGGGCAGGAGCGGGTGGCGCAGATCATCACCTTCGGCACCTTGCAGGCGCGCGGCGTGCTGCGCGACGTCGGCCGCGTGCTGCAGATGCCCTATGGCCAGGTCGACCGGCTGTGCAAGCTCGTGCCGCAAAATCCGGCCAATCCGGTGTCGCTCAAGCGCGCCATCGAGGACGAGCCGCGACTGCAGGCCGAGCGTGACCGCGAGCCGGTGGTGGCGCGCGCCTTCGATATCGCCCAGAAGCTCGAAGGCTTGCACCGGCACGCCTCGACGCACGCCGCCGGCATCGTCATCGGCGAACGGCCGCTCAACGAATTCGTGCCGCTCTACCGCGATCCGAAATCGCTGATGCCGGTCACCCAGTTCAACATGAAATGGGTCGAGCCGGCGGGCCTGGTGAAGTTCGACTTCCTCGGCCTGACCACGCTCACCGTGCTCGACATCGCGGTCAAGCTCGTGTGCAAGCGCGGCATCGAGATCGATTTGTCGCGCATTCCGCTCGACGACGCCAAGACCTACGAGGCGCTGGCCCGCGGCGAGACGGTCGGGGTGTTCCAGGTGGAAAGTCAGGGCATGCGCCGCGCGCTGGTCGACATGCGGCCCGACCGTTTCGAGGATCTGATCGTGCTGGTCGCGCTCTACCGGCCGGGCCCGATGGCGAACATCCCGACCTATTGCGCGCGAAAGCTCGGCCACGAGCGCACCGATTATCTGCATCCAAAGCTCGAGCCGATCCTGCAGCCGACCTACGGCATCATCACCTATCAGGAGCAGGTGCAGCAGATCGCCCGCGATCTCGCCGGCTACAGCCTCGGCAAGGCCGACATTTTGCGCCGCGCCATGGGCAAGAAGGACAAGAAGGAGATGGCGTCGCAGCGCGACAGCTTCATCTCCGGCGCCGTCGAGCGCGGCATCGCTCGAAGCGACGCCGAGGTGATCTTCGAGGCCTGCGCCAAATTTGCCGAATACGGCTTCAACAAATCGCACTCGGCGCCGTACGCGCTGCTCACCTATCAGACCGCCTACATGAAGGCGAACTATCCGGTCGAGTTTTTGGCGGCGTCGATGACGCTGGCCATGGGCAACACCGACAAGCTCGCCGAATTCCGCGCCGAGGCCGAGCGGCTCGGCATCAAGGTCGAGCCGCCGTCGATCAACCGATCCGGCGTCGAGTTCGACGTCGACGGCAATACCATCCACTACGCGCTGGCGGCGTTGCGCGGCGTCGGCCGCGCTGCGGTCGAAACCATCATTGCCGCGCGCGGCGACGCTCCGTTCGCCGACATTGCGGACTTCGCCCGCCGCATCAATCCGCGCGCCGTCAACAAGCGGGTGCTGGAGAGCCTGGCCGCGGCCGGCGCCTTCGATGCATTCGAACCGAACCGGGCGCGCACCTTCGGCGCCGTCGACATCGTGCTTGCCGCGGCACAGCGCGCCCACGACAACGCGGCGCTCGGCCAGAACGAACTGTTCGGCGGTCCCACCACCCGCGAGCCGCTGGCGCTGCCGGTGCTGGAACCGTGGCTGCCGGCCGAGCGGCTGCAGAAGGAATACGACGCCATCGGCTTTTTCCTCACCGGCCATCCGCTCGACGACTACGGCGCGGCGCTCAAGCGCCTGCGCGTGCAGTCCTGGGCCGAATTCGCCCGCGCCGTGAAGAGCGGCGCCGGCGGCGGCCGCGTCGCCGGCACGGTGGTGTCGCGCACCGAGCGGCGCACCCGAAGCGGCAGCAAGATGGGCATCATCGGATTGTCCGATCCGTCCGGTCACTACGAAGCGGTGCTGTTCGCCGAGGGGCTCGCGCAATATCGCGATCTGCTCGAGCCCGGCACCGCGGTGCTCCTCTTCCTCACTGCCGAGGTGCAGGCCGAGGAAGTGCGCGCCCGCATCCAATCCGCCGAGCCGCTCGATGAAGCTGCGGCCAAGATGCAGAAGGGTCTGCGTGTGTTCCTGCGCAACGAAGCGCCGATCGACGGCCTGGTGCGGCGCCTCGAGCCGAGCGGCAACGGCCGCAACGGCGCAGAAGCCTCCGACGGCGAAGTCTCGATGGTTTTGATGCTGCAAAACGGCAGCGAGGTCGAAGTCAAGCTTCCCGGCCGCTTCAAGGTCTCGCCGCAGATCGCCGGCGCCATGAAGGCGGTGCCCGGCGTGATCACCGTCGAGGCGCTGTAACGCAACGTCATTGCGTTAGTCGTCCTTTCGGTAAGACAATAGACCGCTCGGAAGGACGACGATGGCATTTCACTCCGTAAAACGTCCGCTCAAAGTCGCAATCATCGGTGCCGGCATCGGCGGGCTCGCCGCCGCCGTCGCGCTGCGGCAACGCGGCTTCGAGGTCGCGCTTTATGAGCGCTCCCAGGAGCTTGGCGAAGTCGGCGCCGGGCTGCAGATCGGCCCGAACGGCGTAAAAGTTTTGCGCGCGCTCGGGCTCGAGGACGAACTGATGCGCAACGCCTTCGAGCCGTTCAGCATCATGTCGGTCACCTGGGATGAGGGCCGCCTGCGCTTTTGCCAGCCGCTGAAAGCCATCGCGCGGCAAAAGTACGGCGCGCCGTATATGTCGGCCTACCGCCCAGACCTGCACAACATGCTACGCCGCGCCACCGGCGATACGCCGCTTACCCTCGGCGCCAATTGCATCGGCGCCGACACCGTGGGCGGCACGGCAGTCGCGTGCTTCGCCGACGGCACGAGCGCCGAGGCCGATGTCGTAATCGGCGCCGATGGCATCCGCTCCGCCATCCGCGCGCAGCATTTCGGCGACGGCGCACCGCGCTTCACCGAGATGATGGCGTGGCGCGCCATCGTGCCGATGGATTGCGTGCCGGAGCGAATCGGCCCCAACGGCGAAGTCGCCGTCCGGCATGGTGAATATTTTGGCTGGATCGGCCCGAACGGCCACGTCATCTGCTATCCGATCGGCGTCAATGGCGACAAGCTGAATATCTTCGGCGGCCACGTCACTGAGCAATGGGTCGAGGAATCCTGGTCGGTGCCGTCGAGCCGCGAGGAACTTATCGCCGCCAAGGCTGGCTGGAACGAGGCGCTGCTCGATATGTTCCGCCACGTCGAGCACATCTTCAAATGGGGAATTTACGACCGCGATCCGCTGCCGCAATGGAGCCGCGGCCGCGTCACGCTGTTGGGCGACGCCGCGCATCCGACCATGCCGACCTTGGCGCAGGGCGCGAACATGGCCATCGAGGACGGCTTCGTGCTGGCCCGGCTGCTGGCCCGCCACACTGACGACGTCGAAGCGGCGCTGCGGGCCTATCCGGCGGAACGCAAGCCGCGCACCGACTGGGTCACGCTGAAATCGCGCGAGCAGTTTGCCAACAATCGCAAAGCCTCGCCGCCGCCATTTGTCGACCGCACCTGGCTGTTCGTCAACGACGTGGTGCGCGAGGAGGGCGCGCTGACGCCGGCGTAACGCGCACTCAGTCCGGCTTGATGTTGGCGAACTTGACCACCTTGGCCCACTTCTCGGTTTCGCTCGCGACCAGCTTGCCGAAATCGGTGGGCGAGCCGGCGAACGGCTGCGAGCCGAGCTCCGCGAGCCGCGCCTTCAAGGCCGGATCGGCGAGGCCGGCATTGATCTCCTTGTTGAGCTTGTCGACGATCTCGGCCGGTGTGTCCTTCGGGGCGCCGATGCCGTAGAACGCGCTCGATTCGTAGCCCGGCACGAATTCGCCGATCGTCGGCACGTCGGGTAAAGCGGCAACGCGCGCCGCCGTGGTCACGCCGAGCGCGCGCAGCCGGCCGTCCTTGATGTAGCCGATCGACGCGGCAATCGGCGCGAAATAGGCCTGCACCTGGCCGCCGAGCAGATCGGTGATCACCTGCGGCGAGCCACGGTAAGCCACGTGCGTCATCTCGACTCCGGTCATGAACTTGAACAATTCTCCGGCCATGTGCGGGGAGGTGCCGACGCCGGGCGAGCCCATGTTGATCTTGCCCGGATTGGCTTTGGCATAGGCAATGAATTCCGGAACGGTCTTGGGCGGATACGACGACGTCACCACCAGCACGTTGGGATCGCGGCTGATGCCGGCGACGGCCGCGACATCGCGGATGAAGTTGTAGGTCAGGTTCTGATAGAGCGATGCGTTGACCGCGTTCGCCAGCGACGCCAGCAACAACATCTGCCCGTCGGGCGGCGCTTTCACCACCAGTTCGGTGGCGATTTCGCTGCTGGCGCCGGTGCGGTTCTCGACCACGAACGGCTGGCCCATGCGGTCGGACAGCCATTGCGCAATCAGGCGGGCCAGAATGTCGGGCGCGCCGCCGGCGCCGAAGCCGACGATCAGGCGCACCGGCCGCGTCGGATATGTGTCGGCCCGCGCCGCTTGCGGAAATGCGGGTAGCGCTGCGGCGCCGGCCGTGATCTGCAAAAATGTGCGACGGTCAGTTGTCATGTCCCCTCCCGTGGAACAGCAACGGCGAAACGATCTTACTCCGCCTTGATGCCGGCATCGCGGATCACTTTGCCCCATTTCGCGGTCTCATCGGCGATCAATTTGGCGAATTCACCGGGCGTGCTGGGAAACACCGCGAGCCCTATATCGGCGAGGCGGGTCCGGAGCGCCGGGTTGGCGAGCGCTGCATTGGTCTCGCGGTTTGAGCTTTTCGACAATGGCCTCGGGCGTGTCCTTCGGCACGCCGAGGCCCTGCCAGCTACTGGCCTCGTAGCCGGGAATGAAATCGCCGATGCTGGGCACATCGGGCAGCGCCGGCGAGCGCGTCGCCGTCGTGACGCCGAGCGCGCGCAGCTTGCCGGCCCTAATCTGCTCCAGCGGCTCCGGCATCGGGCTGAAATAGACCTGCACGTCGCCGGCGATCAGCGCCGTAATCGCCGGAGCGCCGCCGCGATAGGGCACGTGCACCGTGTTGAGCCCGGCCATGACCATGAACAGTTGGCCGAAGATATGGGTGGTGATGCCGATGCCGCTCGAGGCCATGTTAATCTTGCCTGGATTGGCTTTGGCATAGGCGATGAACTCAGGGATGGTCTTGGCTGGGAAATTCGGATCGACCACCATGACGAAGGCGCCGCGCAGCACGCTCGCCACCGGGCGAATGTCGCGAATGAAGTCGAAGCCGAGGTTATGATAGAGCCACGGATTGGTGGCATTGGCGGCGATGATTTGCAGCAGCGTGTAGCCGTCCGGCGGCGCCCGCACCACCTCTTCGGTGGCGAGGTTGCTGCCGGCGCCGGGCTTGTTCTCGATCACGATCGGCTGGCCGAGCCGTTCCGACAGCGCCTGGCCGATGATGCGCGCGACGATGTCGGCGCCGCCGCCGGGCGGAAAGCCGACCACGAGGCGGATCGGCCGCGACGGATAGTCGTCGGCGATCGCGACATGCGGAAGCGCCGGCAGTGCGGCGGCGCCCGTTGCCAGCTTCAGGAACTTTCGGCGCGGCAATGTCATGGCGTGCGCTCTACGAAATTTCGCGAACAGCATCACTCCGGCTTGATGTTTGCGGTCCGCACCACCTTACCCCATTTGTCGATTTCGGCGGCGATAAGCTTGGCGAAATCGGCGGACGAACCGCCGATCGGGGCACCCCCTTGAGCCGCGAATTGCTCCTTCATCTTCGGTGTGGTGAGCACGGCATTGATCTCGCTGTTGAGTTTTTCGATGACGTCAGCCGGCGTGCCCTTGGGCGCTGCAATGCCGTGCCAGATATAGGTCTCATAGCCGGGCACCACCTCGGCGACCGTCGGCACCTCCGGCAGAGCCTCGACGCGCTTGGCGCCGCTCACCGCCAGCGCCCGCACGGTGCCGGCCTTGATGTAGCCGATGACCAGGGGCACCGGACTGAAGAACATCTGCACCTGGCCGCTGAGCAGATCGGCCATCGGGTTGCCGCGGTAGGGCACGTGCACCAGATCGACGCCGGCCGTCATCTTGAACAGTTCGCCATTGATGTGGGGCGCGCTGCCCGGGCCGAGCGACGCGTAGTTGATCTTGCCCGGATTGGCCTTGGCGTAGGCGATGAACTCGGCGAGCGTCTTCGCCGGCACCGAAGGCGTCACCACCATGACCAACGGCGAGCGGAAGGTGCCGACCACCGGCGCGAGATCGCGCACGATATCGAAATTGAGCCCCTGATAGAGCGTGGCATTGACCGTATTGGTCACGGTCATCGCCAGCAGCGTGTAACCGTCGGGCGTTGCGTGCGCCGCCACGTCGGCGCCGATATTGCTGCCGGCGCCCGGCCGGTTATCGACGATGACTTGCTGGCCGAGCCGTTGCGACAGCGGATCGGAAATCAGTCGCGCCACGATGTCGGTCGCCGCGCCGCCGGGAAAGCCGACCACGATGCGCACCGGGCGCGACGGATAGGTATCGGCTACGGCCAGGCGAGCGCCGGCGGGCAGCGCAACCGCGCCGGTGGCGAGCTGCAGAAATCGTCGACGCGGAAATATCGGGTTTTCCACTTGGCCTTTCCTCTCTGAAATTTCTTTTGCGGCCGGCACGCTACACCAGGCCCGCGCGGCGGTGGAGGGAGCCGCCGTGCGGCTAATCGAACCGTGCTATAGTCGTGCCGGACATTGCGACTGCAGAGCGTGCGCCATGGCATCGATCGACAAATTCAACGACCACTGCTGGAACGACGTCGTCCCGGAAAGCGACATCAAGCTTTATTCCGGCTGGCGCCGCGAAACCTTTGTCGGCCCGCGCCCGGCGCTGCTCGCCATCGACCTTTACGATCTGGTCTATCGCGGTGGCCCAAAACCGCCGGCCGAGATCAACGAGCGCCATGTCAACACCTGCGGGATTTTCGCCCACCGCGCCATCGCGCCGACCAAGACGCTGATTGCGGCGGCGCGCCGCGCCGGTATCCCGATTTTCTTTTGCACCCAGGAGACTCGGCCCAACAACCGGCCGCGCGGCGCGGTGTCGACCCGGCGCGTGATCGACGTGCCGGCGGACGGCTATGCGATCTATCACGAATTCAAGGTCGAGCCCGAGGACGTCATCATCACCAAGCAGCGCGCCAGTATCTTTCAGGGCACGCCGCTGTTCTCGCACCTGTCGTTGCTTGGCATCCAGAGCCTGATCGTCTGTGGCGAAAGCACGTCCGGCTGCGTGCGGGCCAGCGTGGTCGACGGCTATTCCAACGGCTTTCACGTCAGCATCGTCGAGGAATGCACCTACGACCGCGCCGAGCTCACCCACAAGGTCAATCTGTTCGACATGCACCACAAATATGCCGACGTGATGCATGTCGACGAGGTGTTGGCGCATCTCGACGCCATGAGCCCAGGGCGTGCGGCCGCGGAGTGACGCCGTGCTTCGCGTTTTGGCGCTGGCGAGCGCTGTCATGCTCGCTTTGTCGGCGCCGGCAAGCAGATCGACCCAGGCCATCGCCGCCGCCAATTGAGGCCGACCTCTTAAAGGTTGCCTCGACCCGGCGGGTGCCTATATAAGCCACGCAATCTCACACGCGGACCTTGGCCTTAAACGGCCGTCCGGTGTCCGGCCATGAGGGTCGGGCTCACGGTCCGCGGCGGATCAACCGGAGAACCGACCTATGTCGCTGCCAGACTTCAGCATGCGCCAGCTTCTGGAAGCTGGCGTGCATTTCGGCCACCAGTCCCACCGCTGGAACCCGAAGATGTCCGAATACATCTACGGGACCCGCAACAACATCCACATCGTCGATCTGACCCAGTCGGTGCCGATGATGCACCGCGCCCTGCAGGCGGTCAGCGATACGGTCGCCCAGGGCGGCCGCATCCTGTTCGTCGGCACCAAGCGCCAGGCCCAGGACGCCGTCGCCGAGGCCGCCAAGCGCTCGGCCCAGTACTACGTCAATTCGCGCTGGCTCGGCGGCACGCTGACCAACTGGAAGACGGTGTCGAATTCCATCAAGCGGCTGCGCAAGCTCGACGAGATGCTGTCGTCCAACGAGGCCCAGGGCTACACCAAGAAGGAGCGGCTGACCTTGCAGCGCGAGCGCGACAAGCTCGACCGCGCGCTCGGCGGCATCAAGGATATGGGTGGGCTCCCCGACCTTCTGTTCGTGATCGACACCAACAAGGAAGACATCGCGATCAAGGAAGCGCAGCGGCTGAACCTTCCGGTTGCCGCCATCGTCGACACCAACTGTAATCCCGACGGCATCACCTATGTAGTGCCCGGCAACGATGACGCGAGCCGCGCCATCACGCTCTATTGCGACCTCATCGCCAAGGCGGCGATCGACGGCATTTCGCGGGCGCAAGGCTCGCAAGGCATCGATGTCGGCGCCGCGGCCGAGCCGGTCGTGGCCGAAGAGCTGCCGGCGGACAACAAGCTTGGCTTCGAGCAATTGTCCGGGCCGCGCGGCGTCGCCGACGACCTCAAGAAGCTGCCCGGCGTCTCGCCGGCAATCGAGAAGCAGCTCAACGACCTCGGCATCTTCCACTATTCGCAGATCGCCGAACTGTCATCGACGGCGGCGCATAATATCGGCGAGGAGGTCGGCCTGCCGGGTCGAGTCGAGAGCTGGATCGCCAAGGCGAAGGAGCTCACCGCCGAGGCCGAGTGATCCTTTGTTCCGGGACACGCCACAAGCGCGATCCCGGAATCCGTCAGCACAGTGGGTGCGGTTTTCGCGGTTCGTACCGATATTCGAGGCCAGCGACTTCGGGCTCGCCGCTGGCGCGCGGCGCCGGAATGACAAAGCGATAAGGACCAACACCGATGGCAAATATCACCGCGAGCATGGTGAAAGAGCTCCGCGAAACGACCGGGGCCGGCATGATGGATTGCAAGGCGGCGCTGAGCGAAACCGATGGTAACCTCGACGCCGCGGTCGACTGGCTGCGCAAGAAGGGCCTGTCGAAGGCCGCCAAGAAGGCCGGCCGTGTCGCCGCCGAAGGCCTCATCGGCATCGCCACCAATGCGTCGAAGGGCGCCGTGGTCGAGGTCAATTCCGAGACCGACTTCGTTGCCAGGAACGACCTGTTCCAGGGCCTAGTGAAGATGATCGCCGACGTCGCGCTCGGCGCTGGACCGCAAGTCGAGAAGATCCTCGCTGCCAAGGCCGGCAATATCGCCGTCGCCGACTCGATTGCCGATACCATCGCAAAGATTGGCGAGAACATGACGCTGCGCCGTGCCGCCGAGCTTTCGATCGGCACGGGCGCGATCGGCAGCTACGTGCACAATTCCGTGGTCGACGGATTGGGCCGCATCGGCGTGATCGTGGGTCTCGAATCCACCGGCAACGTCGATGAGCTCAAGGCGTTCGGTCGCATGGTGGCGATGCACGTGGCATCGGCCAATCCTCAGGCCGTCGATCCGTCCGGCCTCGATCCGGCGACTGTCGCCCGCGAGAAGGACGTGCTCGCCGAAAAGTTCAAAGCGCAGGGCAAGCCGGCCAACGTCGTCGAAAAGATCGTCGAGTCCGGATTGAGGACCTTCTACAAGGAGGTCTGCCTGCTCGATCAGGGTTTCATTTTCGACGACAAGAAATCGGTGGCGCAGGCCATCAAGGAAGCCGAGGGCAGGGTCGGCGCGCCGATCAAGGTCACTGGCTTTGTGCGCTTCGCGCTGGGGGAAGGCATGGACAAAGCGAGCGGCGACTCCGGTGGCCCCCACTAGGAGGGGCTTACTGCCTGCATCCTGTTGGGTTTCGAGCGTAAATGCGTTAGCCCTATAAGCATTACGCCGGAATCAGCGGACCCGCCCATGGCGACGAACTACCGACGGGTGATCGTAAAGCTCTCTGGCGAAGCTTTGAGCGGCCCGGAGAAATTCGGCATCCATCAGCCGACCATCGACCGCTTCGCCCATGACCTGATCGCCGCACACAAGCTCGATGTCGCGCTCGGCGTCGTGGTCGGCGGCGGCAATGTGCTGCGCGGCGCCCAGATTTCGGAAGACGGCCTGTCGCGGCCGACCGCCGACGCCATGGGCATGCTGGCGACCGTGATGAACGCGCTGGTGCTCGAAGCGGCGATCGAGCGGGCCGGCGTCAGCGCCCGCACCATGTCGGCCTTGGCCATGCCGCAAGTGTGCGAGACCTATGAGCGCCAGCGCGCGCTGCGTCATCTCGACGACGGCCGCATCATCGTGTTCGCCGGCGGCACCGGAAATCCGTATTTCACCACCGATACCACCGCGGTCCTGCGCGCCGCCGAGATGGGTTGCAACGCGGTGCTCAAGGCCACCGACGTCGACGGCGTGTACACCGCCGATCCCAAGCAGGACCCCAAGGCCACCCGCTACGACCGCCTCAGCCATCAGGAGGCCCTGGAGAAGAACCTCAAGATCATGGACGCGACGGCCTTCGCGCTTGCCCGGGAAAACCGTATGCCTATCATCGTGTTTTCAATCCGGGAACAGGGCGCCATCGAAGCCGTCCTGCGCGGGAGGGGGCACTTCACCGTTGTCGGCTGAGTCCCGCCGCGGCCGGCGAGCGCAACCGACAGAGGCAGGCCTGGACGGCCAGACACGGAGGGCACCATGGCAGCAACGGCATTCGACATGAACGACCTCAAGCGCCGCATGCAGGGCGCGATCGCGTCGCTGAAGACGGAGTTGTCCGGACTTCGCACCGGGCGCGCCTCGACCGCGCTGCTCGACCACATCCAGGTCGAGGCCTATGGCAGCCATATGCCGCTCAATCAGCTCGCCACTATCAGCGTGCCCGAACCGCGGCTACTCCATGTCTCGGTGTGGGATCGCTCCATGGTGCACGCGGTCGAAAAGGCGATCTCGGCGGCCAATCTCGGGCTGACGCCGTCGACCGAAGGCCAGGCGGTGAAGCTGCGCATCCCCGAGCTCAACGAGGAGCGGCGCAAGGAAATCGCCAAGGTCGCCCACAAATATGCCGAAGCGGCCCGTGTCGCCGTGCGTCACGTCCGCCGCGATGGCCTCGACCTCCTCAAAAAGCTGGAGAAGGAGCACCAGATCAGCGAGGACGACGAAAAACGCCAGGCCAACGAGGTGCAGAAGGCCACCGACGCCACCATCGCCGAGGTCGAGAAGATGCTGGCCGGCAAAGAGAGGGAGATCATGACGGTTTGAGCGCGAGGAGCGAGGTCACCCAGACGGTGGAGCCAGGCGAGGGCTTTGACATTCCCCGGCACGTCGCCATCATCATGGATGGCAATGGGCGCTGGGCCGCCGCGCGCGGCTTGCCGCGGGTCGAAGGCCACCGCCGCGGCGTCGAAGCGCTGCGCAAGACCGTACGGGCGGCGAGCGAACTGGGAATTTCGATTCTGACCATTTTCTCATTCAGCTCCGAGAACTGGTCGCGGCCGCAGTCGGAAATCATCGATCTGTTGTCGCTG